>NZ_JAUSME010000012.1 GCF_030645555.1 Herminiimonas sp. | reverse complement strand
GCACCGCGATGCCATTGGTGAAGCCGATGACGATAGGCACCGGGATGTAGCGTATCAGCGAGCCAAGGCGGAACAGTCCCATCGCGCACAACATCATGCCGGCAAAGATGGTGGCGATCAAAAGATTGGCGACGCCGTATTTTTCCACGATGCCGTAAATGATGACGATGAAGGCGCCTGCCGGTCCGCCTATCTGCACGCGCGAGCCGCCGAAGGCAGAAATCAGGAAACCGGCAATGATAGCGGTGAAGATGCCGGCTTCTGGTTTGACGCCGCTGGCAATCGCAAATGCCATTGCCAGCGGTAGCGCGACGATGCCGACCGTGAGGCCGGCGCTTAGATCGCGGAAAAATGCGGGGACGTCATAATCCTGCAAATTGTCGAGCAGGCGCGGGTGAAACGAGAATTTCAGCTTCATCTGACAAACTCCCATGGTTCATGTTGCTGTCGCAACGCCTGTCTGCAGCAGGCTTGCCATGATGTTACGTCAGTTGGATTTGCTTTGGCGAAAAAAAGCAGGCAGGGCCGCCTGATGGAAAAAGAGCGATGCCGTGGCATCGCTCCCTATTCATCTCTTTAGCCGACCCGCATGCCCGGCTCAGCGCCCGGCCACGGGTTCAGGATGTAAATGCCGGGCTGGGATTTTTCATCGGCAGCCGAGGCGGCCAGCACCATGCCTTCAGAGATGCCGAACTTCATCTTGCGCGGCGCCAGGTTGGCCACCATCACGGTCAATTTTCCGATCAGGTCTTCCGGCTTGTATGCGGATTTGATGCCGGAGAAGACATTGCGCAAACGGCCTTCACCTGCATCCAGCGTCAGGCGCAGCAATTTGTCCGAGCCTTCCACATGTTCGCAGTTGACGATTTTCGCGATGCGCAAATCGATCTTGGCGAAATCATCGATCTTGATTTCCGGCGCAATTTCTTCAATCGTGCTTGCCGTCGTTACGCTGGCATCTTCTGGCGTCTCTGCTACGGCAGGCATTTCAAACAGTGCATCGAGCATCTTCGGCTCAACGCGCGTCATCAGGTGCGCGTAGGTATTGACTTGATGCTGGTGCGGCAGCGGCGTGAGCACGTGTTGCCATTGCAGCGGTGCGATGTTGAGCAAGGCTTCCACCTGTTTTGCCAGCTCCGGCAATACCGGTTTCAGATAGATGGTCAGGATGCGGAAGGCTTCCAGCAGGCGGCTGCAGACTTCCTGCAGGGCGGCGCTATTTTCTGGTTTCTTTGCCAGTTCCCACGGTTTGTTCGCATCGACGTAGGCATTGATGATGTCAGCCTGTTCCATGATCGCGCGCAGGGCCTTGCCGTATTCGCGCTGTTCGTACAAAGCCTGGATTTCCACTGCAACGTCGCGCAGCTTGCTGATGAAGGCGTCGTCGCCGGTCGCCCAGTCGGTGACGACGCGGCCATCGAATTTCTTGGCGATGAAGCCGGCGGCGCGGCTGGCGATGTTGACGTATTTGCCTATCAGGTCGCTGTTGACGCGCGCGATGAAATCTTCCGGGTTGAAGTCTATGTCTTCATTGCGTGCGCTGAGCTTGTTGGCCAGGTAATAGCGCAGCCATTCCGGATTCATGCCCAGGCTCAGATACTTCAGCGGATCCAGGCCAGTGCCGCGGCTCTTGCTCATCTTCTCGCCATTGTTGACGGTCAGGAAGCCATGCACGAATACCTTGTTTGGTGTCTTGCGGCCGCTGAATTTCAGCATCGCCGGCCAGAACAGCGTATGGAAATTGACGATGTCCTTGCCGATGAAATGTATCTGTTCCAGTGCCGGATCGGCCATGTAGGCAGCGTAATTTTCGCCGCGCTTGTCGAGCAGGTTCTGCAGCGAGGCCAGGTAACCGACCGGCGCATCCAGCCAGACGTAAAAATACTTGCCCGGCGCATCAGGAATTTCTATGCCGAAGTAAGGCGCATCGCGCGAGATGTCCCAGTCGCTCAAGCCTTCGCTGGTGCTGCCATCAATATTGTCGCGTATCGAAAACCATTCCTTGACCTTGTTGGCGACTTCCGACTGCAGATGCGGCTTGCCGTCTGTATCCGCGCCTTGTATCCATTGTTCGAGAAATTCCACGCAGCGCGGATCAGACAAGGTGAAGAAGAAATGTTCGGAGTTCTTCAACACCGGTGTTGCGCCGGTCAGTGTCGAGTATGGATTGGTCAGGTCGGTCGGTACATAGACTGCGCCGCAGACTTCGCAATTGTCGCCGTACTGATCCTTCGCGCCGCATTTCGGGCATTGACCCTTGATGTAGCGATCCGGCAGGAACATGCTTTTTTCCGGGTCGAAGAATTGCTCTACCGTTCTGGTGGCGATCAATCCGGCTTTTTTCAAGTCCAGATAAATCTGTTGTGCGAGTTTGTGATTTTCCGGACTGTCGGTCGAGCTCCAGTTGTCGAAGGCGATGTGAAAACCATCCAGATACTGTTTGCGGCCTGCGGCGATATTGGCGACGAATTGCTGCGGCGTGAGACCGGCTTTTTCCGCCGCGATCATGATAGGCGCACCGTGTGCATCGTCGGCACCGACGAAATTGACTGCATTGCCTTGCATGCGCTGGAATCGCACCCAGATGTCGGCCTGGATGTATTCCATGATGTGGCCGATATGGAATGCGCCATTGGCGTAGGGCAGGGCGGTGGTGACGAAAAGTTTGCGCGGCAATGGGTTGCTCATAAGGTGATGCTTGGGAATAAGGTAATAAAGGCGTAATTTTAGCAGTGCCGGGCGGGTTGACGCAGCCTGCGCATATATATAGTCATTTGCGAGGCGATCGCGGCAGCGGCTTGCCGGCACCCGATATTACGCGCAGGCCTGTCCCAAGCGCATGGCGACGCGGTAAAATGGCGTTTTTTTACAGGACGGCTTTGGCAATCCAAGGCCGTTTTTATTTGCCATGACCGTTCGACCTCCTATCCGCACCCGTTTTGCTCCCAGCCCTACCGGCTATCTCCACGTTGGCGGCGCCCGCACCGCGCTTTTTTCCTGGGCCTATGCGCGCCATTTCGGCGGCACCTTTGTGTTGCGTATCGAAGATACCGATCTCGAGCGTTCGACGCCGGAAGCGGTGCAGGCCATCATAGAAGGCATGGAGTGGCTGGGTTTGCAGCACGATGAAGGTCCTTTTTACCAGATGCAGCGCATGGATCGCTATCGTGTAGTCATTGCGCAGATGCTGGCTGCAGGCACTGCCTATCACTGTTATTCGTCGCCGGAAGAAGTCGAAGCGATGCGTGAGCGTCAACGTGCTGCCGGCGAAAAGCCGCGCTACGATGGCACCTGGCGTCCGGAGGCGGGCAAAACCCTGCCGACGATACCG
>NZ_JAUSME010000008.1 GCF_030645555.1 Herminiimonas sp. | reverse complement strand
TGCCGTTTCGGCTCCAACGCCGGCAATCCCTTGCTGGGCGCAGCTGATTACAAACTCGTGCATCACGCCAGCAATGGCCGCTCTGTCTACAGTTTCTGCATGTGCCCGGGCGGCACCGTGGTTGCGGCCACCTCGGAACCTGGCCGCGTGGTCACCAACGGCATGAGCCAGTATTCGCGCAACGAGCGCAATGCCAATGCCGGCATCGTGGTTGGCATCACGCCGGCCGATTATCCTGGGCATGCAATGGCCGGGATGGAATTCCAGCGGCAGTGGGAATCGCGCGCCTTCGAGCTCGGTGGCGGCAATTACGATGCGCCGGGCCAGCTGGTCGGTGACTTTATCGCGAACCGTCCCTCGACTGCATTCGGTTCCGTTATGCCTTCGTACAAACCGGGCGTGAAGCTGGGCGACTTGAGTACTTCCCTGCCCGACTATGCGATCGCAGCGATACGCGAAGCCTTGCCCGCGTTCGACAAGCAGATCAAGGGTTTCTCGATGAACGATGCAGTGCTGACTGGCGTCGAGACGCGCACTTCATCGCCGATACGCATCAGGCGCAATGACGACGATATGCAGAGTGTGAATACGCGCGGTTTGTTTCCTGCCGGGGAAGGCGCCGGCTATGCGGGCGGCATCATGTCGGCCGCGATCGACGGCATACGCGTGGCCGAAGCGCTGGCGCTCAGCATGCTCGCGGACGTGGCCAGCGGCGCGACCAGATAGCACCGGCTTTACAGCCAGCCGGATTTCCTGAAGCGGTAGTACAGATAGCCGCAGACGCTGGCCACCATCAGCACGGCAACCGGGTAACCGTATTTCCATTCCAGTTCCGGCATCAGCTTGAAGTTCATCCCCCACAGGCCGAAGAAGGCGGTGGCGACCGCGAAAATTGCCGCCCATGCGGCGAGGCGCTTGTTGACTTCACTTTCTTCGATGGTCACCATCGACAGGTTGACCTGGATTGCGGTGGCGATCGTTTCGCGTATCGCATCGGTCAGTGCATTGATGCGGTACAGATGATCGGCAATATCGCGGAAATAATCGCGCGTGCTTTCAAACAGCACAGGCACGCGTCCGCCGTACAGCTTGCCGACCGCTTCCATCAGCGGCGCCACCACATGCTTGAGCATCACCACTTCGCGCTTGAGTTCATACAGGCGTTCTATGTTGGCGCGTTGCGAACCCTTGTTGAAGATTTTTCCTTCTATCATTTCCAGTTCGGCTTCCAGCGCTTCGACTACCGGGAAGTAGCGATCCACCACCGCATCCATCAGCGCATACAGGACGAAGGCTGAACCCTTGCGCAATTGCAGTGGTTCCTGTTCGCAGCGTGCGCGCACGCCGAGAAAGCCCTGCGCACTGGCATTGCGCACCGACAGCACGTAATTCCTGCCGACAAAAACATCGAGCTCGCCTATGTGCACGCTGCCATCGACCATTTCCGCTGTTTTC
>NZ_JAUSME010000006.1 GCF_030645555.1 Herminiimonas sp. | reverse complement strand
TGTCGAAAGTGTATGGCCTGGCCGGTTTGCGTATAGGTTACGGAATCGCACAGCCGGGCATTACCGATTTGCTCAACCGCATACGCCAGCCTTTCAATGTCAATTCGCTGGCGCAAGCCGCTGCGATTGCGGCTTTGAATGACAGCGCGTTTGTCGAAAGAAGTGCGCAATTGAATGCCGCCGGTTATCGCCAGTTGACGCAGGCCTTTGATGAATTGAAGCTGACTTACGTACCTTCATCCGGCAACTTTGTCTTGGTCAAGGTGGGCGATGACGACAGTGCCGGTGCGCGCGTTAACCTGGCCTTGTTGAAGCAGGGCGTGATCGTGCGCCCGGTAGGCAACTATGGCTTGCCGCAATGGTTGCGCATCTCTATCGGTTTGCCGGAAGAAAATGCGATATTCATTGCTGCATTGAGAAAAGCGCTGGCTTGATTTTCGCTGTACTGAAGTAGCATGCAGCCGATTTTTAAACTGAACCGACCAACCACTTTCCCTTTCCTCCCGTGCTAAAAAAAATCGTCATCTTTGGAGTCGGCTTGATAGGCGGGTCGTTTGCACGCGCACTGCATAAAGCCGGCGCAGTCGAACAGATAGTCGGCGTCGGCCGCACTGCTGCATCACTGGCGCGCGCGAAGGAACTGGGCATCATAGATGTCATCAGCACTTCGGTGGAAGAGGCATTGCGCGACGCCGATCTGGTGTTGCTGGCAGCGCCGGTGGCGCAAACTGAAGCGATACTGGCAGCGATCCAGCCGTATCTGCAGGCGCAGACAGTGATCACCGATGCCGGCAGCATCAAGGGCGAAGTGGTAGCCGCGGCGCGGCGTGCACTGGGCGACAAAATCGGGCAATTTGTGCCGGGACATCCGATCGCCGGGCTGGAGGCGAATGGCCCCGATGCAGCGATAGATAGCCTGTATACAGGCAAGAAAGTCGTGCTGACGCCATTGCCGGAAAATTCCACCGCGCAGATTGCGCTGGTCTCGGCTGCGTGGGAACAGTGCGGCGCCATCATCCATCAACTGACACCAGAAGATCACGATGCAGTGTTTGCTGCAGTCAGTCATTTGCCGCATTTGCTGGCCTATGCATTGGTGGATGATATTGCTGCCAAGCCGCATGCCGATTTACTGTTCCAATACGCGGCTAGCGGTTTTCGCGACTTCACCCGCATCGCCGGTTCTTCGCCGGAAATGTGGCGCGATATCAGCCTGTCGAACCAGGCTGCGATCTTGACTGAACTCGATGCCTATATTGCTCAGCTGACGCGTTTTCGCGGCCAGTTGGCCGCGGGCGATGGCGCAGCGATGCAGGCGATGTTTGCCAATGCGCAGCGCGCGCGCCAGAACTGGCTGAGCAATATAGAAACGGCTGAAATGCAGCCCAAACAAGATCGCGATCAATGAAACATTATCCGCATTACCTGGACCTGCAACCGGCACTGCACGCCAAAGGCGTAGTGCGTTTGCCTGGCTCCAAAAGCATCTCCAACCGTACCTTGCTGCTGGCTGCACTGGCCGATGGCACCACACAGATCCGGGATCTGCTCGCTTCGGACGACACACATGTGATGTTGATGGCGCTGCAAAAGCTGGGCGTGCAGTGGGAGCAAATCGGCGAGACGCAGGATTATGTCGTGCATGGCGTCAACGGTGTATTTCCTGTGCATCAAGCTGATCTGTTCATGGGCAATGCTGGCACGGCGATACGTCCGTTGACGGCGGCACTGGCTGTCACCGGCGGTGACTACACACTGCATGGCGTGTCGCGCATGCACGAGCGGCCTATCGGCGATCTGGTCGATGCCTTGAATGCCATAGGCGCACATATTGAATACACCGGAGTGGCAGCTTATCCGCCGCTGCATATACAGCGCGGCCGCATCCATGCGCAACGTATGCAGGTGCGCGGCAATGTGTCCAGCCAGTTCCTGACGGCGCTGCTGATGGCTGCGCCCTTGATGGCGCGCGAGCAGGATGTCGTGATCGACGTGATCGGCGACTTGATTTCCAAACCCTATATTGAAATCACCTTGAATCTGATGCGGCGTTTCGGCGTCGAAGTGCAGCGCAATGGCTGGCAGTCGTTCACGATTCAGGCTGGCCAGCGTTACGTCAGCCCGGGCACGATACACGTCGAGGGCGATGCATCCTCGGCTTCGTATTTTCTCGCCGCCGGTGCGATCGCCGGTGGGCCGGTGCGGGTGGAGGGCGTCGGCAAGGACAGCATACAGGGCGATGTACGCTTCGTCGAAGCGCTGGAAAAAATGGGCGCCACGATACGGATGGGCGACAACTGGATAGAAGCGGAATCTACCGGCGTCTTGCGCGCGATCGATGCCGATTTCAATCACATACCGGATGCTGCGATGACGATAGCGGTTGCTGCCCTGTATGCAGACGGCACGAGTACCTTGCGCAACATAGGCAGCTGGCGCGTGAAGGAAACCGACCGCCTCAGCGCGATGGCGATTGAACTGCGCAAGCTGGGTGCGATCGTGGAAGAGGGCGCGGATTATTTGCGCGTGACACCGCCAGCCGCGATCCAGGCGGCGACGATAGATACCTACGACGATCACCGGATGGCGATGTGCTTTTCACTGGCCACGCTGGATGGCGCGGCGCGGCGCGGCAACAATGTGCGCATCAACGATCCGCAATGCGTGGCGAAAACCTTCCCCGACTATTTCGATGCATTTGCAAAAGTGACTGAAGACAGCTTGTTTTAAGCTGGCGCGATGATCGCTGCATAATCAGCTATATGCGCGGCATTGCGGCGCAATCTTCCTCTTACATTCTTCTTTGGGCGTGCCGGATACGGGCTACGTGATACAGACTTAACAAACAGGTTTAATCAATTTCCACATGACTACATCTTCCACTATTCCCGTCATTGCTATCGATGGCCCCACTGCGTCCGGCAAAGGCACGGTTGCGCAACTGGTCGCCGCACAGTTGAATTTCCATTATCTGGATTCCGGCGCCTTGTACCGGCTGACAGCCTTGTCGGCCATCCGTCACGGCATTGCGCTCGACGACGAGCAGGCGTTGGCGCAACTGGCGGAAAACCTGGATTGCAGCTTCACGGGCGGCGAAATTTTCCTCGGCACAGAAAGCGTCACGCTGGCGATACGGGCTGAAGAAGTCGGCAATACCGCGTCAAAAATTGCCGCTTTGCCAGCTTTGCGCCACGCTCTGGTTGGTTTGCAACTGCGTTTTCGCCGCTTGCCGGGCCTGATTGCTGATGGACGCGACATGGGTACCGTCATTTTCCCGGATGCCTGCCTCAAGGTCTTCCTCACCGCCAGCGCTGAAGCGCGTGCGCAAAGACGTTATAAGCAATTGATTGACAAGGGATTTTCTGCTAATATAGAAGACCTTCTAAAGGATTTGAACGAGCGGGATGCGCGCGATGCGAATCGTGCAATTGCCCCGTTAAAGCCGGCGGAAGGGGCATATTTTCTGGATACCTCGGATTTGACCGTGCAGCAGGCGGTGGAAAAGGTGCTCGGCTGGTATGCCACGGTGAAGCAAGCCGTATAAGCATTGTGTTTGAGAAGTACCCGTTGTCTGTCCAGGCGCAAAGTCTGGCAGGCGTTGAAAAACCTAACCCATTATTCGTTTCTTTTTGTTGTTTGTTTTTGCAAGCATTAAATCGATCTACCCCGAATCATGGTCAACTTGTTTAAATCTATATGACTACTGTTGTCACCTCTACCCAAGAAACACCTGTTGGCATGGAAAGTTTTGCCGCTCTTTTTGAAGAATCGTTGTCACGCCAGGACATGCGTTCCGGTGAAGTGATTTCGGCTGAAGTCGTTCGCCTTGACCATAACTTCGTTATCGTCAACGCTGGCTTGAAGTCGGAAGCATTTATTCCAATCGAAGAATTCAAGAACGACAATGGCGAACTCGAAGTCAACGTCGGCGACTTTATTTCGGTCGCTATTGAATCCCTCGAAAACGGTTTTGGCGACACTATCCTGTCGCGCGACAAGGCTAAACGCCTGGCGTCGTGGCTCTCGCTTGAAAAAGCGATGGAGTCCGGTGAAATCGTTATCGGTACCGTTAACGGTAAAGTCAAAGGCGGTCTGACTGTTCTGACCAACGGCATCCGCGCGTTCCTCCCAGGTTCGCTGGTTGATACCCGTCCGGTCAAAGACACCACCCCGTTCGAAGGCAAAACACTCGAATTCAAAGTCATCAAGCTCGACCGCAAGCGTAACAACGTTGTGCTGTCACGCCGCGCTGTCATCGAAGCATCGATGGGCGAAGAGCGTCAAAAGCTGATGGAAACCCTCAAAGAAGGTACGGTTGTGACCGGTATCGTCAAAAATATCACCGACTACGGCGCGTTCGTGGATCTGGGCGGTATCGATGGCCTGTTGCACATTACTGATCTGGCATGGCGTCGTGTGCGTCACCCATCGGAAGTACTGACTGTCGGTCAGGAAATCACGGCTAAAGTTCTCAAGTACGATCAAGAGAAAAACCGTGTTTCGCTGGGCGTCAAGCAATTGGGCGATGATCCATGGACCGGTCTGTCACGTCGTTACCCACAAGGCACACGCCTGTTCGGTAAAGTCACCAACCTGACCGACTACGGCTCGTTCGTTGAAGTTGAACAAGGCATCGAAGGTCTGGTTCACGTTTCCGAAATGGACTGGACCAACAAAAACGTGGCACCAAACAAAGTTGTCCAATTGGGCGACGAAGTTGAAGTCATGGTTCTGGAAATTGACGAAGAACGTCGTCGCATCAGCCTCGGCATGAAGCAATGCAAAGCCAATCCATGGGACGACTTCGCAGTCACCCACAAGAAAGGTGACAAAGTCCGCGGCGCGATCAAATCGATCACCGACTTCGGCGTGTTCATCGGTCTGGCTGGCAACATCGACGGTCTGGTTCACTTGTCCGATCTGTCCTGGACCGAAACCGGCGAAGAAGCTGTTCGTCGTTTCAAGAAGGGTGACGAACTGGAAGCAATCGTGTTGGCTATCGACGTGGAACGTGAACGCGTATCCCTCGGCGTCAAGCAACTCGAAGGCGACCCATTCAACAACTTCGCTGCAATGAACGACAAGGGTGCATTGGTTACCGGTGTTGTCAAATCGGTCGAGCCTAAAGGCGCAGTGATCCAGTTGTCCGAAGAAGTTGAAGGCTATCTGCGTGCATCCGAAATCTCCCGCGACCGCGTGGAAGATGCCGGTACCCACCTGAAAGTCGGCGACCAGA
>NZ_JAUSME010000341.1 GCF_030645555.1 Herminiimonas sp. | reverse complement strand
TGCGGTGTTGATCGTGATGCCGCGCGCTTTTTCTTCTGGCGCTGCGTCAATTTGATCGTATGCTTTTGCTTCGCCGCCGAATTTCTTCGACAATACGGTTGCAATCGCTGCTGTCAATGTGGTTTTACCATGATCGACGTGGCCAATCGTGCCTACGTTGACGTGCGGCTTGGTCCGTTCGAATTTACTTTTTGCCATTTTATTCTTCCTTCAAAAGAGCGATTTATCTATAGTGGGACGCCCCTCGGGGCATCACTTGACAGTTATTTGCTGCGAACCAGGGAGCTTTGCATATACGCTCCACTCGCCTGGCCCTTTGTAACGAATGCGATTACTTCGGCGCCTTCGACGTGACGATTGCATCGATCACGTTTTTAGGTGCTTCAGAGTAGTGCTTGAATTCCATCGAGTAGGTTGCGCGACCTTGCGTTGCGGAACGCAACGATGTCGAGTAACCTAACTTTTCGGACAAAGGAACTTCGGCTTTAATGATCTTGCCGCCGCCGCCCGCGATTTCATCCATACCTTGCACCATGCCGCGACGTGAGGACAGATCGCCCATCACGGTACCAGCGTAGTCTTCAGGCGTTTCAACTTCGACCGCCATCATAGGTTCCAGGATGACAGGGCTGGCTTTACGGCAGCCGTCCTTGAATGCCATCGATGCAGCCATACGGAACGCGTTTTCATTCGAATCGACGTCATGGTACGAACCGAAGAACAGGGTGACTTTAACGTCAACCACTGGGTAGCCAGCGAGAACGCCGGAAGTCAGTGTTTCACGCACACCTTTTTCAACTGCAGGGATGTATTCGCGTGGAACGGTACCGCCCTTGATCGCGTCGATGAATTCAAAACCTTTGCCTGGTTCTTGCGGCTCAATTTTCAGAACCACGTGACCGTACTGACCACGACCACCGGATTGCTTGACGAATTTACCTTCGATTTCTTCGCAAACTTTACGGATGGTTTCGCGGTACGCAACTTGTGGCTTGCCGACAGTCGCTTCGACGCCGAATTCGCGCTTCATACGATCAACGATAATGTCCAGATGCAACTCGCCCATACCAGCAATAATGGTTTGACCTGATTCCTCATCGGTACGCACGCGGAACGATGGATCTTCAGCTGCCAGACGGTTCAGCGCCAGGCCCATTTTTTCTTGATCGACTTTCGTCTTAGGCTCAACAGCTTGCGAAATCACCGGCTCAGGGAACACCATGCGCTCGAGGACAACGATCGCTTTGTCGTCACACAGGGTGTCGCCAGTTGTCGTATCTTTCAAGCCAACGACCGCAGCGATATCGCCGGCGAGCATTTCCTTGATTTCTTCGCGCTGATTTGCGTGCATCTGAACGATACGGCCGACGCGTTCTTTTTTCTCTTTAACCGAGTTATAAACGGTGTCACCCGAGTTCAAGGTGCCGGAATAACAGCGGATAAAGCACAACTGGCCAACGAATGGATCGGTTGCAATCTTGAATGCCAGTGCCGAAAACTTTTCATTGTCTTCTGCCTTGCGCACGACAGGCTCGTCATCTTCGTTCATGCCTGGCACAGGTGGAATATCCACTGGCGATGGCAAGTACTCGATCACGCCGTCCAACATGGCCTGCACGCCCTTGTTTTTGAAAGCTGTGCCGCACATCATAGGCACGATTTCGCTGGCGATAGTACGCTGACGGATTGCAGCCTTGATTTCAGCTTCCGACAAATCGCCTTCTTCCAGGTACTTGTTCATCAGATCTTCTGACGCTTCAGCGGCGGCTTCGACCATGTTCTCGCGCCATTTTTTCGCTTCAGCCAGCAGATTGTCCGGAATATCGCGGTAATCGAACTTCATGCCCTGCGATGCGTCATCCCAGTAGATCGCCTTCATTTTTACCAGATCGATCACGCCTTCGAAGTTGTCTTCGGCGCCGATAGGCACTTGCATAGGGATAGGATTAGCCTTCAGGCGTGCGCGCATTTGCTCGTACACTTTGAAGAAGTTTGCGCCGGTACGATCCATCTTGTTGACGAATGCCAAACGTGGAACCTTGTACTTGTTAGCCTGACGCCACACTGTTTCGGATTGCGGCTGCACGCCACCAACTGCGCAGTAAACCATGCACGCGCCGTCGAGCACACGCATCGAGCGCTCAACTTCAATCGTGAAGTCAACGTGGCCTGGGGTATCAATGATATTGATGTGGTGCGGAGGGAAATTGTTTGCCATGCCCTTCCAGAAACAGGTCGTAGCAGCAGACGTAATCGTGATGCCGCGCTCTTGTTCCTGCTCCATCCAGTCCATGGTGGCAGCGCCATCATGCACTTCACCAATCTTGTGGTTCACGCCCGTGTAGAACAGAACGCGCTCAGTCGTCGTTGTCTTACCAGCATCAATGTGAGCCGAGATACCGATATTGCGGTAACGCTCAATGGGGGTCTTGCGGGCCATAATTAGTCCTAATTCTTTTAATGAACAAAACCGAGCGCCATTTTTTACAAAATGTGCCCGGCCTCGAACAAATTACACATGCGGCGAACTGCGTCTGCACAGGCAGATACGCAGTGCGACAATCTATTAGAAGCGGAAGTGCGAGAACGCCTTGTTCGCTTCTGCCATGCGGTGCACTTCATCGCGTTTTTTCATTGCGCCGCCGCGGCTTTCTGCGGCTTCCAGCAACTCGCCAGCGAGTCGTTGTGGCATTGATTTTTCGCTGCGTTTGTTTGCAGCTTCGCGCAACCAGCGCATGGACAAAGCCATACGACGGACCGGACGCACTTCAACCGGCACCTGGTAGTTGGCACCACCAACACGACGGGATTTGACTTCAACCAGCGGCTTGCAGTTAAGGATCGCAGCTGTAAATACTTCCAGCGGATCTTTACCCGATTTGGTTTGAATATGCTCAAACGCACCGTAGATGATGTTTTCTGCGACCGATTTTTTACCGGACAACATCAACACGTTAACGAATTTGGCGACATCAACATTGCCGAATTTTGGATCTGGCAGGATTTCCCGTTTGGGAACTTCACGACGACGTGGCATTTCGATTCCTTTCAATCTTCAGTTGAGGTGCAGCAACAGGTTTGCCGCACTCTCGCGGACAGTCATCATAACCATCCACTTACTCGGCCCATTGGGGACCGACACAATTTCGCGGAGACCGCGAAAATACTTAATTACTTCTTGCCAGCTTTTGCACGCTTGGTACCGTACTTCGAACGCGCTTGCTTACGGTCTTTAACGCCTTGGGTATCCAATGCGCCGCGAACCATGTGATAACGCACACCCGGCAAATCTTTTACACGACCGCCGCGCAACAGCACGACGCTATGTTCTTGCAGGTTATGGCCTTCACCGCCGATGTACGAAATTACTTCGAAACCGTTGGTCAAACGCACTTTGGCAACTTTACGCAGAGCCGAGTTAGGCTTCTTTGGAGTTGTGGTGTAAACGCGGGTACATACGCCACGTTTTTGCGGGCTGTTTTCCAGCGCCGGCGATTTGCTCTTGACGCGTGCAGAAACACGCGGCTGGCGAATCAGTTGATTGATGGTTGGCATCGCTCTTTTTCCAGCTAATACAACATTAATAATACGAACCCGAAATCGGTTGTCCGGGGACTAAAGAATCATTGCGGAAGAATTGAATTCAACGCGCGGCTCGATTGAACCTTGAAGGAGGAAAAGCGCGCAAAGAGAGTGCCAGGAAGAAATACTACACAGCAGACCAAAGAACGCTTAAGCCCAGCAGAGCTTAAAATCGAGAACTCGCGAGTATAGCCCTCTATGTTTGCGCGGTCAACTACTGTGTCGTGGCACCGCCAGTCAAGTTCGTTGCGAAACCACACAAATTCAGCTCAAAACCCGCTTTCAACAGCATTTTCTATTGAAAATAATCAACTACTTTCCATATTTTCAATTTATTTTTGATAAAGAAAGTTCATCTTCCAGCAATGAAAAACGGCACCAAGGTAAGCCTTGGTGCCGTCAAGTATTGCAATACGTGTGGCTTAAGAAGCGTCGGTATCGCTGTCCGGGGTGCTTGCGATATCTGCAAATTGCGCTTCCGCTTCAGCTGCACGGGCGGCTTTTTCAGATTGCAACAGGGCAGTACGCTCTT
Organism: Herminiimonas sp.; assembly: GCF_030645555.1. Lineage (GTDB taxonomy): Bacteria > Pseudomonadota > Gammaproteobacteria > Burkholderiales > Burkholderiaceae_D > Oxalicibacterium. Next base: position 9,196 of record NZ_JAUSME010000341.1, on the reverse strand, counting down.
CCGCTTCCCACGATTCCTTTTCCTTGCGTGCACGGTGGAACGCGAGGCCGGTACCGGCGGGGATCAGACGACCGACGATGACGTTCTCTTTCAAGCCACGCAGACCATCGCGTTTGCCCATGATCGCAGCTTCGGTCAGGACACGTGTAGTTTCCTGGAACGATGCAGCCGAGATGAAGGAGTCGGTCGACAACGATGCCTTGGTAATACCGAGCAACACGTTTTCGTATGTTGCAGGGATCTTGCCCTGGGCAATGACGCGGTCGTTTTCGTCCAGCAATTCCGAACGCTCGACTTGCTCACCGACGATGTAGTTCGCATCGCCAGCATCGACCACTTGAACGCGGCGCAACATCTGACGCACGATCACTTCGATGTGCTTGTCGTTGATCTTCACGCCTTGCAAACGGTACACGTCCTGCACTTCGTCGACGATGTAACGTGCCAGCGCTTCGATACCCAGCAAACGCAGGATGTCTTGTGGATCGGCTGGGCCGTCAACAATCATCTCGCCCTTGTTCACAACCTGGCCGTCATGTACCAGCACTTGCTTGTCCTTGGTGATCAAGAACTCATGCTTGTTGCCGTCCATGTCTGTGATTTCCAGACGCTGCTTGCCTTTGGTTTCCTTGCCGAATGCAACCGTACCCGTGACTTCTGCCAGCATGCCGGCATCTTTCGGCGAACGCGCTTCGAACAACTCGGCAACACGCGGCAGACCACCGGTGATGTCGCGTGTTTTTTGCGATTCGGTCGGGATACGTGCCAGCACTTCGCCGACGGTCACTTGCTGGCCGTCTTTGACAGTGATCAGCGCGCCGACCTGGAAACCGATCGTCACTGCGTGCTCGGTACCGGCGATCTTGACTTCTTCACCTTGTTCGTTCAACAGTTTGACCTGTGGACGCACAGTCTTGGTAACCGAACCGCGACGTTTCGCATCGATAACAACCAGCGTCGACAGACCGGTAACTTCATCGATCTGACGGGCCACGGTCGAACCTTCTTCTACGTTCTCGAATTTCACCGTACCGGTGTATTCGGTAATGATAGGACGGGTCAATGGATCCCATGTTGCCAATGCAGTACCAGCCTTGATGACCAGACCGTCCTTGACGATCAGGGTCGCGCCGTACGGTACTTTATGACGCTCGCGCTCACGACCGTTGTCGTCCGTGATCAACACTTCACCGGAACGGGAAATGACGATCTGGCCGCCCTTGCCGTTGGTGACGTAACGCATCGTCGCAGTAAAGCGCACGGTACCGTTCGATTTGGCTTCCACCGACGAAGCAACTGCCGCACGCGACGCTGCACCACCAATGTGGAAGGTACGCATCGTCAACTGTGTACCTGGCTCACCGATCGATTGCGCAGCGATAACACCCACTGCTTCACCGGCGTTGACCATCGAACCGCGACCCAGGTCACGACCGTAGCACATTGCGCACAGGCCGAAGCGTGTATCGCAAGTCAAAGGCGTACGTACTTTTACTTCATCGATGCCGAGGCGCTCGATTTCTTCAACCATGTCTTCGTCCAGCAAGGTGCCGGCTGCATACAGGGTTGCCTGTGTTTCAGGGTTGACGATGTCGTTGGCTGCAACGCGACCGAGGATACGGTCACGCAATGCTTCAATGACTTCGCCGCCTTCGACCAGTGCCTTCATCGAAGCGCCGTTCGAGGTGCCGCAATCATCTTCAATCACGACCAGATCCTGCGTCACGTCGACCAGACGACGTGTCAGGTAACCCGAGTTCGCGGTTTTCAGAGCGGTATCGGCCAGGCCTTTACGTGCACCGTGAGTCGAGATGAAGTACTGCAACACGTTCAGACCTTCGCGGAAGTTCGCGGTGATCGGCGTTTCAATGATGGAACCATCCGGTTTCGCCATCAGGCCACGCATACCGGCCAGCTGACGAATCTGTGCTGCGGAACCGCGCGCACCGGAGTCGGCCATCATGTAAATCGCGTTGAACGATTCCTGCGTTGATTTGGTGCCATCGCGCTTGACGACGTCTTCAACCTTGAGTTGATCCATCATGGCCTTGCCGACGTCATCGCCTGCCTTGCCCCAGATATCAACCACTTTGTTGTAACGTTCGCCGGCAGTAACCAGACCGGACGAGTACTGCTGTTCGATCTGTTTGACTTCGCCTTCGGCGGTCGCAATGATGTCCACTTTTTGCGGCGGTACCAGCATGTCGTCGACGCAGATCGAGATACCGGCGCGCGTAGCGAGGCGGAAACCGGATTGCAGCAATTGGTCGGCGAATACTACCGTAGCGCGCAGACCGCACTTGCGGAACGACAAGTTGATCAGGCGTGAAATTTCTTTCTTTTTCAGCGCGCGGTTCAATACTGAGAACGGCAGGCCTTTAGGCAGAATTTCGGACAGGATCGCACGGCCGACTGTAGTTTCGTAACGGGTAACCGTTTTTTCGAATTCGCCGGTTTCGACATTCTTCGGGTACTCGGTAATACGCACGGTGACGCGGGAAGTCAGTTCGACTTCCTTGTTGTCATACGCGCGGATGACTTCCGAAACGTCCGGGAATATCATGCCTTCGTTCTTGCCGTTGATTTTTTCGCGGGTCGCGTAGTACAGACCCAGCACGATATCCTGCGACGGCACGATCGATGGTTCGCCATTCGATGGGAACAGGATGTTGTTCGAAGACAGCATCAAGGTGCGTGCTTCCATCTGTGCTTCGATAGACAGTGGCACGTGAACCGCCATTTGATCGCCGTCAAAGTCGGCGTTAAATGCGGCGCAAACCAATGGGTGCAATTGAATCGCTTTGCCTTCGATCAGGACTGGCTCAAACGCTTGAATACCAAGACGATGCAAGGTAGGCGCACGGTTCAACATGACCGGATGCTCACGGATCACGTCTTCCAGGATGTCCCACACGACTGGTTCTTGAATCTCAACCAGTTTTTTCGCAGCCTTGATCGTTGTCGCCAAGCCCATCAATTCAAGCTTGTTGAAGATGAATGGCTTGAACAATTCCAGCGCCATCAATTTCGGCAAGCCGCATTGATGCAATTTCAGTTGCGGGCCCACGACGATGACCGAACGACCCGAGTAATCGACGCGTTTGCCCAGCAAGTTTTGACGGAAACGACCGCCCTTGCCCTTGATCATTTCTGCCAGCGATTTCAGTGGGCGCTTGTTTGCACCCGTCATCGCTTTACCGCGACGGCCGTTGTCCAGCAGCGAATCGACCGCTTCCTGCAACATGCGTTTTTCGTTGCGGGTGATGATTTCCGGCGCGCGGAGTTCCATCAAACGCTTCAAACGGTTGTTACGGTTGATGACGCGGCGATACAGATCGTTCAGATCGGAGGTTGCGAAACGACCACCATCCAGCGGCACCAATGGGCGCAGTTCTGGCGGCAATACTGGCAACACTTCCATGATCATCCAGTCCGGCTTGATGCCGGAACGCTGGAACGCCTCGAGCACTTTCAGGCGCTTGGCGTATTTCTTGATCTTGGCTTCGGATTTGGATTCTTTCAATTCCTGACGCAGCATTTCTGCATCGCGGTCGATGTCGATCGAGCGCAGCAATTCACGGATGCCTTCGGCGCCCATGAATGCGGTGAAATCGTCGCCGAATTCTTCGTACTTGGCAGCGTAATCATCTTCCGACATGATCTGCGATTTTTTCAGCGGCGTCATGCCAGGGTCGGTCACGACATAGGCTTCGAAATACAGTACGCGTTCGATATCCCGCAGCGTCATGTCGAGCACCATACCCAGACGGGATGGCAGCGATTTCAGGAACCAGATATGCGCGGTAGGCGACGCCAGTTCGATGTGGCCCATGCGCTCACGGCGCACTTTGGCCAGCGTGACTTCAACGCCGCATTTTTCGCAGATGACGCCGCGGTGTTTCAGGCGCTTGTATTTGCCGCACAGGCATTCGTAATCCTTGATCGGGCCAAAGATTTTTGCGCAGAACAAGCCGTCGCGCTCAGGCTTGAAAGTACGGTAGTTGATGGTTTCCGGCTTCTTGACTTCGCCGTAGGACCACGAACGGATTTTTTCCGGGGACGCCAGACCAATTTTGATCGCGTCGAATTGTTCGTTTTGCTGAACTTGCTTGAATAGATCGAGCAGTGCTTTCATGTATCACTCCAGTTGGCGTGAAAAAACGCTTGATGATGAGAAGGTTGTGCCGACCCTGCTTTAAACCCTGTTCGCATGGACGGGAGAGCTGAGCCAGAAGATAAACTTCATGAGCTGAGTTCCGCACATACCGGGACAGACGACACCACCAAAAACTGCTGCTTTGCTATGAAACTTTTACTGCGAAATCATGTGCAACCAGATTTGGAACAGGCCGGCATTTCATACCAGATGAAATGCCGGCCCGCACAAACAGAGCCGACTTAGTCGCGTTCCAGATCGATGTCGATACCCAGCGAACGGATTTCCTTGACCAGCACGTTGAAGGATTCCGGCATGCCGGCATCGATCACGTGGTCGCCCTTGACGAGATTTTCGTACACTTTGGTACGGCCATTCACGTCATCGGACTTGACTGTCAACATCTCTTGCAAGACATAAGACGCGCCGTATGCTTCCAGTGCCCAGACTTCCATCTCACCGAAGCGCTGACCACCAAACTGTGCTTTACCGCCCAGTGGTTGCTGCGTCACGAGCGAGTAAGGACCGGTCGAACGTGCATGCATCTTGTCATCAACCAAGTGATGCAGCTTCAGGTAATGCATGTAGCCGACTGTTACCGAACGCTCAAACGCTTCGCCGGTACGTCCGTCATACATCGTGACCTGATTTTTCGACGGCGTCATGCCCAGTTGCTTGGCAATGTGATCCGGGTAAGCCAGATCGAGCATGCGACGGGTTTCGCCTTCGTCCGCACCGTCAAACACCGGCGTTGCGAATGGCACACCCTTCTTCAGGTTGCCAGCCAGGCCCAGGATTTCTTCGTCGCTCAAACTGTCGAGGTCTTCCTTCTTGCCCGACTCGTTGTAGATCGCGTCGAGGAACTTGCGCAGCTCGGCTATCTTGACTTGCGCATCGAGCATTTCGCCTATGCGCAGGCCCAGGCCTTTGGCAGCCCAGCCCAGATGCACTTCCAGAACCTGACCCACGTTCATCCGCGAAGGCACGCCCAGCGGATTCAGCACGACGTCAGCTGGCGTACCGTCAGCCATATGCGGCATGTCTTCGATAGGCAGAATGCGCGACACAACACCCTTGTTACCGTGACGACCAGCCATCTTGTCGCCAGGTTGCAGGCGACGTTTGACTGCCAGATAGACTTTGACCATCTTCTGTACGCCTGGCGGCAATTCATCGCCTTGCGTCAGTTTCCGGCGTTTTTCTTCAAACGCGAGATCGAATTGATGGCGCTTTTCAGCGATCGATTCCTTGATGGCTTCCAGTGCAGTTGCTGCATCGTCGTCAGCTGGACGAATATCGAACCAGTGGTATTTGTCCAGATCGGCCAAATAGTCCTTGGTGATTTTCGCGCCTTTGGCGATTTTCTTCGGGCCGCCGTTGACGACTTTACCGACCAGCATTTTTTCCAGACGCTGGAAGGCATCGCCTTCAACGATACGCAGCTGATCGTTCAAATCGAGACGATAGCGTTGCAGCTCATCGTCGACGATCTGCTGTGCGCGCTTGTCGCGTGCAATACCTTCACGCGTAAACACTTGCACGTCGATCACGGTGCCGACCATGCCTGACGGCACGCGCAGCGATGTATCTTTTACGTCGGATGCTTTTTCGCCGAAAATCGCGCGCAACAGCTTTTCTTCCGGTGTCAGTTGTGTTTCGCCTTTAGGCGTCACTTTACCGACCAGCGTATCGCCAGCGGTCACTTCTGCACCGATGTAGACGATACCGGCTTCATCCAGACGCGCCAGCTGGTTTTCCGCCAGGTTGGAGATATCACGTGTGATTTCTTCCGCACCCAGTTTGGTGTCACGTGCAACAACCGACAACTCTTCGATATGAATCGAGGTGTAACGGTCATCAGCCACAACTTTTTCAGAGATCAGGATCGAATCTTCGAAGTTGTAACCATTCCATGGCATGAACGCGACCAGCATGTTCTGGCCCAGAGCGAGTTCGCCCAGGTCAGTCGATGCGCCGTCGGCGATGACGTCATGTTTCGCAACGCGGTCGCCAACTTGCACGATAGGACGCTGGTTGATGTTGGTGTTCTGGTTCGAACGGGTGTACTTGATCAGGTTGTAGATATCCACACCGACTTCACCGGCTTGCGCTTCATCGTCATTGACGCGAATCACGACACGGCCTGCATCGATGTAATCAACCAAACCGCCACGCAACGCTTGAACGGTGGTACCCGAATCGACTGCAACTGTGCGTTCGATACCGGTACCGACCAATGCTTTTTCAGGACGCAGGCAAGGAACAGCCTGACGTTGCATGTTGGCACCCATCAATGCGCGGTTCGCATCATCGTGTTCGAGGAATGGAATCAGCGAAGCAGCAACTGAAACAACCTGGCCTGTCGCGACGTCCATGTATTGAACGCGTTCTGGCGATACCAGAATCGTTTCGCCGGCTTCACGTGCGGAAACCAGTTCATCGGACAACATGCCGGCCTTGTCGATCGTCGCATTCGCCTGAGCGATGATGTAACGACCTTCTTCAATCGCGGACAGATAGTCGATCTGGGTCGTGACTTTGCTGCCTTCGACTTTACGATATGGGGTTTCGAGGAAACCGTATTCGTTCAGGCGGGCATACATAGCCAGCGAGTTGATCAAACCAATGTTCGGACCTTCCGGTGTTTCGATCGGGCATACACGACCATAGTGCGTCGGGTGCACGTCGCGGACTTCAAAGCCGGCGCGTTCACGTGTCAAACCGCCAGGTCCAAGTGCGGAAATACGACGCTTGTGCGTGATTTCCGACAATGGATTGGTTTGATCCATAAACTGCGACAACTGCGAGGAACCGAAGAATTCACGGATGGCAGCAGAGATAGGCTTGGAATTGATCAAGTCATGCGGCATCAGGTTATCGGCTTCGGCCTGGCCGAGACGTTCCTTGACTGCACGCTCAACACGCACCAGACCGGCACGGAATTGATTTTCAGCCAGCTCGCCGACGCAACGTACGCGACGGTTACCCAGATGATCGATATCATCGACTTCGCCGCGACCATTGCGCAACTCAACCAGGATCTTGATCACGGCCAATACGTCTTCATTCGACAAGGTCATGGCGCCGGTCAATTCGTCGCGACCGATGCGACGATTGAACTTCATGCGGCCCACAGCCGACAGGTCGTAACGATCTGCGTTGTAGAACAAGCCATTGAACAATGCTTCAACCGAATCTTCGGTTGGCGGTTCGCCTGGGCGCATCATCCGATAGATCGCAACTTTCGCCGCCATCTGATCGTTGGTGTCGTCCATACGCAGCGTTTGCGAAATGTAGCCGCCCTGGTCCAGATCATTGGTATACAAAGTCTGAATGTTGGCGACATTGCCTTCGCGCAGGCGCGCCAGCAAATCTTCCGTCAATTCATCATTGGCGCTGGCTATGACTTCGCCAGTGCTTGCATCAACGATGTTTTTCGCCAGGATGCGGCCCAGCAGATAGTCTTCCGGAACCGAAATGTTCTTGATGCCGGCAGCTTCCACATCGCGCACGTGTTTGCTGTTGATACGCTTGTCTTTTGCAACCAGCACTTTGCCGGCTTTGTCGGTGATGTCAAAGCGCGCAACTTCGCCTCGCAGACGCTCAGGGACAAATTTCATTTCAGCGCCATCAGCGTGCAGGGCGAAATCATCGAAAACAAAGAAGTTTTCAAGGATCTGCTCCGGCGTCATGCCGATAGCTTTCAACAGGATGGTGACAGGCATCTTGCGACGACGATCGACGCGGAAGAACAGGATGTCCTTCGGATCGAATTCGTAGTCCAGCCATGAGCCACGGTAAGGAATGATACGTGCGGAGAACAGCAATTTACCGGACGAGTGCGTCTTGCCGCGATCATGTTCAAAGAACACGCCTGGCGAACGATGCAACTGCGACACGATAACGCGTTCGGTACCGTTGATCACGAAGGAACCGGTAGTCGTCATGAGCGGCAATTCGCCCATGTAGACTTCCTGCTCTTTCATTTCTTTAACGACCGGCTTGGTTGGTGATTCCTTATCCAGGATCACCAGACGTACCTTGGCACGCAGAGGCGACGCGTACGTCAATCCACGTTGTTGGCATTCTTTAACGTCGAACGGCGGATCGCCGAGCACGTAGGAAAGAAATTCGAGGCGCGCAAAACCATTGTGCGAAACGATAGGAAAAATGGACGTGAAGGCTGATTGCAAACCTTCATTTTTGCGTTGGGACGGTATTTTGTCTTCTTGCAAAAAGCCATGATATGACTCGAGCTGGGTCGCCAGCAGGAACGGAACGTTGTGAACGTTAGCGCGTTTCGCGAATGATTTGCGAATGCGCTTTTTCTCAGTAAATGAGTAGTGCATGGACACTCCGTGAGTGACAGGGAAGGATAGAGAGTTCAGGATTCAGGCCGCATTGCCGAACTGCCGGTACCGCACAATTCGAAACACTGAAACCTCAAGTCTCTGCCCTTCAAACAACCAAACCGCACACAAGATTACATGAAGTCAATCAAGCCTGCTGCTGGCCACATAAATTCAAAAACGACAAAGGAGCCAAAGCCGAACCGCCCTTTCGGGAGGTTTCGTGCTTTGACTCGAGCGCTCTTTATAAAGCGCGGGCAGATCGCAATTACTTGATATCTGCTTTTGCGCCAGCTTCTTCCAGTTTCTTCTTGGCTGCTTCAGCATCCGCTTTCGAAACGCCTTCTTTAACTGATTTTGGTGCGCCATCAACCAGGTCTTTAGCTTCTTTCAAGCCCAGGCCGGTGATTTCACGAACTGCTTTAATCACGCCAACTTTGTTCGCGCCGAAATCGGTCAGGATAACGTTGAATTCGGTTTGCTCTTCAGCAGCAGCACCACCAGCGGCGCCGCCAGCTGCAGGAGCCGACATTGCTGCAGCGGATACGCCGAATTTTTCTTCGAATGCCTTAACCAGGTCATTCAGTTCCAGAACTGTCAGGTTGCCTACGGCTTCCAGGATGTCGTCTTTGCTAATTGCCATTTGAAACTCCAAATTTGTTTGAATAGTTTAGTAACTAGACTGAGCGAG
>NZ_JAUSME010000339.1 GCF_030645555.1 Herminiimonas sp. | reverse complement strand
GCACCGGGGAATCAATCAAAATCAAGGCTGCTAAAGTTCCTAAATTTAAAGCTGGCAAAGGTTTAAAGGATGCTGTAAACTAGCTTTTTTGGTGTGGTGACAAGCATCGAAAAATTGGCTGACTAAGTGGATTTGGGTGCTTAGCTCAGTTGGTAGAGCGGCGCCCTTACAAGGCGTAGGTCGGCGGTTCGACCCCGTCAGCACCCACCATCAGTCAAACTCGCAAATAATCATCAAGTAGTTTAGGAGTGGTAGTTCAGCTGGTTAGAATACCGGCCTGTCACGCCGGGGGTCGCGGGTTCGAGTCCCGTCCACTCCGCCAAAAAATAAAAAGGCGAACGAGAGTTCGCCTTTTTTCATATCCGACGTATTGATCGTGTTCTATCTGGGATTGGTTAGCCATGTTTGATTTTATTCGCACTCACCGTCGCCTGATGCAGTTTTTGCTGCTGTTGATTATCCTGCCTTCCTTCGCCTTCGTTGGACTGGAAAGTTATACCCGCATGGGTGACGCATCCAATACCGTGGCGAAAGTAGATGGCCAGGCCATTACGCAACCGGAATGGGACGCGGCTCAGCGCGACCAGATGGAGCGTTTCCGTCAAATGTTCGGCGAGCAGTTCGATGCCAAGATGTTTGATACGCCGGAAGCGAAGCAGGAAATCCTGAACAACCTGATCGCGCAACGCGTGCTGGCTGCCGAAGCCAAACGCAACAAGCTTTCCGTATCCGATCAAACCCTGCAGCAAACCATCATTAACCTGGGTGGATTGAAGACGGCCGACGGTCAGTTCGATGTCGAGCGTTACAAGGCCATTCTGGCTGCACAAGGAATGACGCCGGCCATGTATGAAAGCCGTCTGCGCCAGGATTTGACGATGCAGCAGGTCAATGCTGCAATTCAAACCACTTCCTTTGCGCCAGATACGCTCGCCAAGCGCCTGTCCGAGCTGGGCGAGCAGGAACGTGAAGTGCAGCAGCTGTTGTTCAAGGCGTCCGATTACGTTGCGCAAGTCAAGCTCAGCGATGAAATGCTCAAATCGTATTATGAGAAGAGCAGCCAGTTCGACGTACCGGAACAGGTCAAAGCCGAATATGTAGTCTTGACTGCCGATGCACTGGCAGCACAGATCAATGTCAGCGATGCGGATATCAAATCCTATTACGAACAAAATACCAAGCAATATGGTGCCGAAGAGCAGCGTCGCGCTAGTCACATCCTGATCGGCGTAAACAAGGATGCATCCGATGCAGACAAGGCTGCTGCCAAGGCAAAAGCCGAGCAACTGCTGGCCAGCCTGCGCAAGAATCCGCAGGAATTCGCCAAGCTGGCCAAGGAAAATTCGGCTGACACGGGTTCTGCCGAGCGCGGTGGCGACCTGGACTTTTTTGGCAAGGGCATGATGGTCAAGCCATTTGAAGATGCCGCCTTCAAGTTGAAGCAAGGCGAGTTGAGCGACCTGGTGCAATCCGATTACGGCTTTCACATCATCAAGCTCACGGCAATCAAGCCGGCAGCTGTGAAGGCGCTGGATGAAGTCAAGGGCGAGATCGCCAGCGCAATCAGAAAACAGCTGGTGACGAAAAAATATACCGAGACTGCAGATGTGTTCAGCAATACGGTATATGAACAGGCAGACAGCCTGAAAGCAGTTGCCGACAAACTGAAGCTGAAAATCGAAACGACCGGCAATCTGTCGCGTCAGGCGAATCCGGCTGTGGCGCCAACCGCGCCATTCAACAATCAGAAATTCCTGACGGCGCTGTTTTCAGAAGAGTCATTGAAAAACAAGCGCAATACCGAAGCGGTCGAAGTCGCGCCGAATACCCTGATTGCCGGTCGCGTGGTGGAATACAAGGCTGCCAGCAAACGTCCTTACGCTGAAGTCAAAGCCCTGGTGCAGGCGCAAGTGGTGCAGGTAGAAGCCGCCGCACTCGCCAAAAAAGCCGGTGAAGCAAAACTGGCGGCATTGAAAACGAAGGATGATGCAGCCGGTTTCTTGGCGACGCAAACCGTTTCACGCGCCAAGAGCCAGGGCTTGAATCCTGCCGTATTCCTGGCAGTGATGAAGGCCGATACCAGCAAGTTGCCGGCGTATGCAGGCGTCGATTTGCCAGGCCAGGGTTACAGCGTGTTGCGCGTATTGCGTGTGCTTCAACCGACCGCTGTCGATAGCGCCAAGCGTCAGGCCGAGCGGCAACAGATCAATGCTGCGCTGGCGCAGCAGGAAACATTTGCCTATATCGAAGCGTTGAAGCAAAAAGCCAAGGTGAAAATCCTTAAGCCGGTCGAGGCCAAATCCGGGGCTGTCGAATAATCACTCGTTTGCATCGCCATGCATCTGTAAAAAAGCCGCTGACTATAGCGGCTTTTTTTATTCCCGGTTTGCGGCAAGCATGATCAACTGCTTGAGCTTGCCGTAGCGATGATTTGACTGGCCGCATGCGCAAACGCTACTTCTGAAATATCGGACAGGCAGATTTTTTGCGCATCCTTCACATGCACAAAATTGCGATCTATCGATTTGCTGTATGCCGGATCGTAATGATCTTCCAGCAATTCGCCGACCAGTTTTTCCATTTCATGCGTCGATGCCAGCGCTTGCCAGTGAGCGATTTTTTCCTTGCCATGCAGCTGGACCAGGCAGGCCAGCTGGGCATTCAACAAATCAGGGTCGCTGATGAAGTGTTCATAATCCTGCATCAGTAATTTCACTCTATCTTCGTGGGCAAGCTGCAGGTCTATGCAGGCCGAGCTGCGCATATTGTCGATCAAGGCGTCGGGAACGCGCAGGTTGCCGACTTTCTTGCTTTCCGATTCGATGTATACCACGCGGGCCGGGTCGAAGCTGCGCAGCGTGTGCCAGATATCGCTTTCAAACTTCTTTTGCGAAGGTTGTGCTTCGGTGGGCAGGCTGCCGAGTACCGAGCCGCGATGCGCCGCCAGTTTTTCCAGATCCAGAACCTGTGCGCCATGCTCTGCAAGGATTTGCAGCAAGCGGCTTTTGCCGCTGCCAGTCGGGCCGCAAACCACCTTGAAGCTAAAGAGGGCAGGCAGAGTGAGCAATTCTGCATTCACATGGCGGCGATATTCCTTGTAGCCGCCATCCAGTTGTATCGCCGGCCAGCCTATGCGCGCCAGTATGAGTGCCATGGCGCCGCTGCGATTGCCGCCGCGCCAGCAGTAAAGCAGGGGCTTCCATGCGTGCGGCTTGTCGATGAATTGCGTTTCGATATGGTGTGCAATATTGTGTGCGACCAGCGCGGCACCGATTTTCTTTGCTTCGAATGCACCGACTTGCTTGTACATCGTGCCTATCCGCTGCCTTTGCTCATCATCGAGCACCGGGCAGTTGATTGCGCCCGGGATATGATCGAGTGCAAATTCGGATGGGCTGCGCACATCGATGATTGCATCGAACTGCTCCAGTGTGGGCAGCAATTCGGCAAAAGAGAGCAGGGCAGGATATTTCATCCATTCACTTCACGAGTAAGGGCTTGAGTTGCGGCCAGATATTGTTGAGTATGGTCGGGTGTGCGGCGGCGGCCGGGTGTATGCGGTCTGCCTGAAAAAATTCTATTTTGTCGGCGACGCCGCGCAGCATGAATGGTACCAGCGAGGACTTCGTTTCCTTCGCCAGTTTGGGAAATAATGCAGAGAACTGTCTGGTGTAATCCGCACCATAATTAGGCGGGATTTGCATGCCGATCAGCAGGACCTGAGCCTGGGATTTTTTTGCATCCTTGATCATCGTGCGCAGATTTTCCTGCGTGGCGGCGAGCGACAAGCCGCGCAGCGCATCATTTGCCCCCAGCTCTATGATTACCACGGCAGGTTGATGCTTGAGCAGAAGTGCAGGCAGTCGTGCCTTGCCGCCGCTGGTGGTTTCTCCGCTGATGCTGGCATTGATGACAGGCACAGTGTTTTTTTCTGCAGCCATTTTCTTTTGCAGCAGGCTGACCCAGCCTTCGCCGCGCGCCAGGCCATATTCCGCAGACAGGCTGTCGCCAAGCACGAGTATGGTTTTTGATGCAGAATAAGCGCTCATTGTGTGCAAGGTCAGCATGCTCAGGATGAGCGCTGGCAGTGTCGCCCGCAGTATTTTTCCCACCTGATACGAAAACCTGAAATCAATCCGCATGCCTGAATCCTCTACTTTGTATCCCGCAATTGAAGCGATCAATCTGACTAAACGGGTGGCTGATGCGACTGGTGAACTCACCATTCTGCAAGCGGTCAATTTTACCGTGCAAGCGGGTGACACGCTTGCCATCGTTGGCGCCTCCGGTTCCGGCAAGTCGACCCTGCTTGGTTTGCTGGCCGGGCTGGATACGCCGACCGAGGGTACGGTCAAGCTGGATAATGTCGATATCTTTGCGCTGGATGAAGATGGCCGTGCGCGCTTGCGCAAGGAAAAACTGGGTTTTGTGTTCCAGTCGTTTCAATTGCTCGGACATTTGAATGCAGTGGAAAATGTCATGCTGCCGCTGGAGTTGCGCAACGATGGCCAGGCAAGGGAAAAGGCGGAGGCGATGCTGGCGCGCGTAGGTCTGTCCAGCCGCCTCAAGCATTATCCCAAATACCTGTCCGGCGGCGAGCAGCAGCGCGTGGCGCTGGCACGCGCATTCGTCAGCGAGCCGCCCCTGCTGTTTGCCGATGAGCCTACCGGCAGCCTGGATGCTGCAACCGGGGCCTCGGTCATACAATTGATGTTTGAATTGAATCAGGAACGCAAATCGACTCTGGTGCTGGTCACCCACGATCCTTCGATCGCGGCGCTGTGCAAGCGGACCATCACGATTGCGGCTGGCCGGCTGGTTTAATGGCCTTGCTGTTGCGTCAATTGATTCAAGGCGGCGCGGATTTCAGGGATCAATTCACTCGCCGTGACGCCGATAGGGCCGATGCCGCGCTGTACCAGATTGTCCGCTGCCTGGCCATGCAGCCAGACTGCGGCCAGCGCAGCTTCCCACACTGGCCAACTCTGCGCCAGCAAGGCGCCGCACAAGCCTGACAGCACATCGCCCGAGCCGGCAGTTGCCAGCGCCGGGTTGCCGGTGCTGTTGATGACGAGATCGCCGCAGGGTGCCGCGATGACGCTACCCGAACCCTTGAGTATTGTTACGGCATTGAATTTTGTCGCGAGGGCTTGCGCTGCCGCCAGGCGGTCTGCCTGCACCCGTTGCGCGGAGATACCGAGCAGACGTGCTGCCTCCAGTGGATGCGGGGTCAACAGCGTGGCTGATTTGCGCGCGGCCAGTTTTTGTTGCAGGCCCGCTTCAACAGCAATGAGATTCAAGGCATCTGCATCCAGCACCAGCGGCGCATGTGCGGCGAGCGCCCTGGCGAGAAAGTCGTGCGCCTCGCGCGAATTACCCAAGCCCGGTCCTGCCACGGTCGTCGTGTGTGCGAAATCAATGTCGTCCGCCAGACGGCACATCAATTCCGGTTGCGCACTATCGTAATCGATGCGCTTGCCTATGGTCGCCACGAATACGCGGCCGGCACCGCATTTGGCTGCCGTGCGGGCTGCCAGCACGGCGGCGCCGACCATGCCTGGTGCACCGCCTAGCACGCTCACATCGCCAAAACTTCCCTTGTGCGTATTGTGCCGCCGTGCGTGCAATGCAGCTGAAAACAGGCTGACATGGTTGAGCTGCCGGTGTGATGGCGAGTACAGTTGTGGCGCTATATCCAGATCGACGACGCGAACTTCGCCGGCGCAGTCGCGGCCGTCGCAGGTATGCAATCCCGCTTTGTTGCCGATGAAGGTCACAGTCTGCGTGGCGCGGATCGCGCAGCCGGCAGAGCCGCCTACTATCGTGCCGGTGTCGGCATCCAGGCCGCTCGGTACATCGAGCGACAATACCGGGCAGTGCAGGGCATTGATAGTTGCGACCAGGCTGGATATGTCGCCGGTGATGGCACGCAGCAAGCCGATGCCGAACATGCCATCGATGACCAGCGCCCAGTCAGTGGTGTATATGCTGCTCGCATCTATGAACTTTGCGGGACTGGCTTGCGCATGCTGCAGTGCCTGTTGCGCGTCGGCGGGCAGTTTTGCCGGCTCGCCGCTCAAGAGGACGGCTACCTTCAGGCCGGCCTGTGCCAGCTGGCTCGCCGCTTCCAGCGCGTCGCCGCCATTGTTGCCGGGGCCGGCGAGTACCAGTATCGCGGCATCTGCATGTTGTCCGGCCAGCAGTATGCGGGCACAACCGGCGGCCGCTGTTCCTGCACGTTGCATCAGGGTGTAGGCAGGAAGCGTGGCGACCGCAGCTTGCTCGATCGCCCGTATGTCTGCAACTGTATAGAGAGTATGGCTGCTGAGTGTCATGGCAAGGCGCGCTCAAAAAATGTGCAAAAGCAGGGCAATCGCAGAGGCAATCGCGGGACCATCTGATTTTAGTCCAATCTGCGCCGCTGTAATCAGTCTAACCGTAAGGGCGTCAATCCTTCGAGGTCGATATCAGGGCTGCGGTCCGAGACTATATCCGCCAGCACCTTGCCCGAGCCTGCTGCCATCGCCCAGCCGGTGGATCCATGGCCGATGTTGACCAGGACATTCCTGACCGGAGTGGCGCCTATGAGCGGCGCGCCGTCTGGCAGCATCAGGCTGCTGCCAGACCAGAACGAGGCCGTGTTGTAGTTGCACGCATCCGGGAACCAGTCTGATGCAACCTTGAGCAGGGTGTTCAATGCCGCCTGGCGCAGCTCCGTCGTGCGCGAGCCTAATTCTGCGATGCCGGCGACGCGTATGCGCTTGCCCATGCGCGTGATGGCAACCTTGTAGGATTCATCCATTACCGCGGCTATTGGTGCAGATTCAAAATTGCGCAGGGTGGCAGTGGCGGCATAGCTCTTTACCGCACAGGTCGGCAGATGCAGGCCCAGCGGTGCGAGCAGTTTGGCGCTGTCGGCGCCGCTGGCAAGCACTACCTGGTCCACCGTAAAATTGCGCGCGTCCAGCCGGATCTCGACGCCTTGGTCTGACTGGCGTATCGATTTGACGTTGCTGGCAAAATGAAATTCAACCCCCATCTTTTGTGCGAGCTGGCGTATCTGGCGCGTAAACAGCGCGCAATTGCCGGATTCATCTGCTGGCAAGTGCAGGCTGCCGGCCAGCGCTGTATGGCTATTGAGTGCAGGTTCTATCGCGCGCGCGCCGGACGCATCCAGCACTTCGTGCGCTATGCCGTGCGCGGCAAGAAAATCGAAAGCAGGTTGCGCCAGTTGCAGATCGCGTTCCGAGCGGAATAACTGCAGGTAGCCGGGAGCCTGCTCATAATCGAGTTGATGCTGTTCGCGCAGTTGCCGCATGATTTGATCGCTGTAGGCGGCAATCCGGTGCATCCTTGCGCGATTGAGCTGGTAGCGATTGACATCGCATTCCTTCAACCAGCGCCGCATCCAGCCCCACAGTGCAGGATCGAGCATGCGGTTGAACAGCAGTGGAGATTCTGATTTCAGCAGGCAGGATAGAAAGGCTTTATGCATGCCGGGCGCTGCCCACGGTGCGATGCTGGCTGGAGCAAGAATGCCGGAGTCGCCATAACTGGCTTCTTCCGCGACATTGTTGCGGCGCTCGATCACGATGACTTCATGTCCGGCTTCGGCCAGGAAATAGGCAGTACAGACCCCAATGACACCCGCACCAACGACTGCTACTTGCATTACTTCTACCCTTCCGGAAATTAGCCCGCAATGTTACCAAGCCGATGTGTATATGCGCCAGTAGAAGGTGGGTGTATCGCCAATAAGTTGCAGGAAAACGATACAGAAGTCGGGCTATTCGCTGTTTGCCGCAGCTTATGCCGGCATGCCTGGCCATACTTGCCGGATTGACGATGTGTATTCGATAATAAAAAAGGCCGCGCCGAAGTGGCGTGGCCTTTTGCAGATACCTGATGCAGGGATCTGGCTGGATTCCAGCAAGGTATTACAGGGGCTTGCGACCGCTGATGATACGCAGCAGGATGATCACAATCGCGATCACCAGCAATATATGTATGAAGCCGCCGATGGTATAGGAACTGACCAGACCGACGAGCCACAGGATAACGAGTACGACTGCAAGGGTATAGAGCATGGCAATGTCCTTTCGGGTTTTAAGTTAATGATGGAATGCTCGCCACGGCAATTTCAGCCTGTCTTCTTCTTGTTCCAAAGTCTTGCGCTGAAAAGCCTGAAGCGTGATGCATGCAGGCAGTAGAACATGAAGTTTGCCTATAGTCAGCTTCCCGGACAGGGTAGCGTCAGGCCAGGGCGCTATCTGTACGTTGTCGCACATACGCGTGTTGATGTGGCTCAATGTTGAAATTACGATGCTTAATCAAAAAGCCTATGGGACAATCGCTTGCATTGTCATCCCGTCGGCTATCTGATCGCATTCATCTTCAAGAAAAAAATGACCAATAAAAATGTTGATGCCAATAAAGCAGAGGGCTTGCCGGTCCCGGCCGAACTGAAGGCGGCCCATGTCGGGCTGGATGGAGCAGAACCGCCCCGGTTTCACATCCCGGTCAATGCGCGCGGCGTTGCGCTGACTATACTGGCCACGGTGGCTTTCGTCTTCGCGCTTGCTGCGGCACATAAATTCTTTATCCCGCTGGTGTTCGGCATCTTCATAGCCTACACATTGAACCCGCTGGTGGTCTGGCTGGAGCGGATACGCATTCCCCGCCTGTTTGGCTCGGCGTTTGTCATTGCAGCCATTTTATGCAGCGCCTTGTGGACAGTAAACAATCTGCGCGATGAATTCAATTCGATACTGGTCAGTTTGCCGACGGCGACGCAAAAACTCTCCCGTTCGCTGAGACACCTGCAAAAAGACCAGACCAGCACGATCCAGCAAATGCAAACCGCTGCCACAGAAATTGAAAAGGCAACCAACCAGGCTACCGGGACCAGGCCGGCAGCCAAGCCGGCGGCGGCAGAGCAATCGGTGTTCAATGTGAGCCAATGGTTATGGGCGGGATCGATGGGCGCGGTCGGCTTCCTGAGTCAGGCACTGATGGTGATTTTCCTGGTGTTTTTCTTTTTGCTGTCGGGCGACATGTTCAAGCGCAAGCTGGTGAAAATCAGCGGCCACTCGCTGTCATCCCGCAAGATTACCGTGCACATACTCGATGCGATCAATACCTCGGTCCAGAATTACATGCTGATGCTGTTGATCACCAATGTGCTGTTCGGTTTGCTGATGTGGATAGCCTTGCGCTGGATAGGCCTGGAGAATGCCGGCGCCTGGGCGGTGGCGGCGGGCTTTTTGCATATCATTCCCTACTTTGGGCCGCTGCTGATCGTGGCAGCTACTGGCATGACTGCCTTCATGCAGTTTGAAACCCTGTCATCGGTATTGGCGGTTGGCGGCGCCACGATGCTGATTGCCACCGTAGTCGGTACCTTCGTGACCACATGGATGACAGGAAAAATCGCCAAAATGAATACCGTGGCGGTATTCGTATCGCTGCTGTTCTGGACCTGGTTATGGGGTGTATGGGGCATGCTGCTCGGCATCCCGATCATCGTGATCGTCAAGGTGATCTCTGAATATATCGATGGCTGGCAAGTGGTGGCCGAGCTGCTGGGCGAATAAGGGCGGCATCCGGTATTTTCATATTGCCGGCAGCCGGCGTATTATCACTATGGCACCATGCCTGTGAGGCTTGCGATCCATCTGACTAACTAATTAATCAAGGATGAACAATATGCAAAATGCTGACGATCTCGGAAAATTGCTTTTGCGCTTAGTGCTGGGGATATTGATACTGTTGCACGGCATTGCAAAAATCATGGCCGGACCGGCTTACATCATCGGTGTAACGGTAGATGCCGGGTTGCCGGCGGCACTGGGCTACCTGGTTTATCTGGGGGAAGTAATCGCACCTATCCTGCTGATCGTCGGCATCTGGTCGCGCCTGGCAGCGCTGATCATTGCCGGCAACATGGCTTTTGCCATTTTCCTTGTGCATGGAAAACAGCTTTTGAGCCTGGCCAATACTGGCGGCTGGGCGCTGGAGTTGCAGGGCATGTTCCTGGTCACGGCGCTGGCGCTGGTCTTGCTCGGAGCAGGGCGGTTCAGCCTGGGCGGGCGCGGCGGCAGGTGGAATTGAGCAGGCAATAGCAGTCAGCGGCAGCACAAGATAAAGGGGGGCATGAAAATGTGCCCCTTTATTGCATTTTCAGGCGATGAATCTCGGCTGTTTCGACGGTCATTGCCGTGGGTCCCTGTATAATCACGCTTTCGATTTAACTCGCAGGACGGCAGCCGGATACATCTGCTTTTCTGCATCAACTACCTTCTCGCCATGCTGATTTTGCCAGGTTCCAACGCTCTTTCCGCCTTTCGTACCGAACGTCTCTTGTCCCAGCTTCAGGAAATCGATGCTGCAATCGTCGGTGTGACTGGACGCTTTCTGCATTTTGTCGATTCCTCCGCGGCGCTTGCGCCGGATGATGTCAAGCGACTGGATGGCTTGCTGACATATGGTGAACCGTTTGCCGGCAAGCTGGAAGGCGATGAATTTGTCGTGATCCCGCGTTTCGGCACGATTTCACCCTGGGCCAGCAAGGCGACCGACATTGCGCATAACTGCGGCATGGCAGACATACACCGTATAGAACGCGGCATCCTGTATGTGGTGCACCTGAAATCTGGTTTGCTCGGCGGCGCGAAGAAACTGTCCGACGATGGCATCGCAGCAGTGCAAGCCTTGCTGCATGATCGCATGACTGAAATGGTCTTGCGCAGCGCCGACCAGGCGGCCGGCCTGTTTGGCGAACTGGATCCTAAACCACTGGCATTCATCGATATCGCGCAGGGCGGCAAGAACGCGCTGGTGCAAGCCAACACGGAACTTGGCCTGGCATTGTCCGATGATGAAATCGATTACCTGCTCGCAGCATTTACAACAGCCAAACGCAATCCTACCGATGTCGAATTGATGATGTTCGCGCAAGCCAACAGCGAACATTGCCGCCACAAGATATTCAACGCCGACTGGACCATAGACGGCGAGAAGCAGGATAAATCGCTCTTTGCGATGATCAAGAATACGCATCAATTGGCGCCACGCGGCACCGTCGTTGCCTACAGCGACAATTCATCGGTGATCGAGGGTGCCACGGTGTCGCGTTTCTACCCGCGCGGTGCAGCTGCCGGCAATGTGTATGCAGCCTCGGAAGAATTGACGCATATCCTGATGAAGGTGGAGACGCATAACCATCCGACCGCAATCTCGCCATT
>NZ_JAUSME010000332.1 GCF_030645555.1 Herminiimonas sp. | reverse complement strand
CGTCGGCTAGATGCCGCAGGACCCGACCGAGGATTTTCTCTAGGTTATCAACCTGAGCGACTGGATGGGCCAGTGGACGCAGGAAGGCGACGACGATCAAGCCGTGCGCTCGATACTCGGCCGCCTGCTGTTCGGTGGTGACGACGTGAAGAAATCGGTCAAGGTCCTGTCCGGTGGTGAAAAAGGCCGCATGACGTATGGCAAGCTGATGCTGGGCCGCCATAACGTGCTGTTGCTGGATGAGCCGACCAACCATATGGACATGGAATCGATCGAGTCGCTGAACATCGCGCTGGAAAAATATGCCGGCACGCTGATTTTCGTGTCGCATGATCGCGAATTCGTCTCTTCGCTGGCCACACGCGTGCTGGAACTCAAGGATGGCGAGATCATCGACTTCCAGGGCAGCTACGAGGATTACCTGTCCAGCCAGGGCATCGAGTAAGTATGGCCAGGGAAAAGCGCGACGCGGCATCGTCCACGTCGCGCTTTTTCACATGCGCGCCGCTTGTTAGTCTGGTATCGGGCCCGGCAGCCCATATATCGGAATGGCGCTACAATTTGCCTCGCACCTTGTTACAGCACACCACATACACCGTCTTCACTTAGCGACCAGCCATGCAAATCCTGCCTATCAAAACCGTTGAATTCGAACACCCAGCCATGCAAAGCGGCATCAGTTGCACGGAGCGAGCCTGGGCACGTGTACCGGCTACACCGTCGCCGGAAGAAAAAATTGCATTGAAGGAACGCATCAAGCGCTTGCTGAAGGAGCGTGGCGCGGTGCTGGTGGCGCATTACTATGTTGACGCCGACCTGCAGGACCTGGCCGAAGAAACCGGCGGCTGCGTATCGGATTCGCTCGAGATGGCACGCTTCGGGCGCGATCATCCGGCCAGGACGCTGGTCGTGGCCGGCGTCAAGTTCATGGGCGAAACCGCAAAGATACTCAGCCCTGAAAAAACCATACTGATGCCGGATCTGGATGCGACCTGTTCGCTTGATCTCGGCTGTCCTGCGGATGAATTCGCCGCCTTCTGCGATGCGCATCCGGATCGCGTCGTTGTCGTCTATGCCAATACCAGCGCTGCGGTGAAGGCACGCGCCGACTGGATGGTGACGTCTTCGATCGGTTTGCAAATCGTCGCGCACCTGCATGCACAAGGCAAAAAAATCCTGTGGGCGCCGGACAAGCATCTGGGCGGCTATATACAAAAGCAGACTGGGGCCGACATGCTGCTGTGGCAAGGCTCCTGCATAGTGCATGACGAGTTCAAGGCCGTCGAACTCGAGTTGCTGAAGAAGGAACATCCGCTGGCCAAGGTGCTGGTGCATCCCGAGTCGCCTGCCGCCGTGGTGGCGCTGGCCGATGCGGTCGGTTCGACTTCGCAACTGATCCATGCGGCGCAAACGATGGATGCGCCGGAATTCATCGTCGCTACTGACAACGGCATACTGCACAAGATGAAAATGGCAGCGCCGGGCAAGATATTCATCGATGCGCCTACGGCCGGCAACAGTGCCACCTGCAAGAGCTGCGCGCATTGTCCGTGGATGGCAATGAACAGTTTGCAGAACCTGGCCGATGTACTGGAATCGGGCCGCAATGAAATCCATGTCGACCCGGAAATCGGCCGCAAGGCGCATGTCTGCATAGACCGCATGCTGGATTTCGCCGCTGCGCAAAAAGCCAATGTACGTCCATCCAGCGATTTGGCAAAAGAACAAAAACTGTTTTCAGGCATAGGTCCGGCATGAGCCTGCTGCGCAATCCATACGCTCCTTTTGATGCCGCTCTGGCAGCGGCTTTTGAAGAAAACATCGTCTCTGCCATCGCCGAAGATGTCGGTAGCGGCGACGTCACCGGCAAGCTGGTGCCTGAACATGACATAGTCAACGCGCATGTGATCGTGCGCGAGGCGGCCGTGCTGTGCGGCGCACCGTGGTTTGAAGGCGTGATGAAGCAGATAGACCCGCGCATCAATATTGTATGGCGTTATGCAGAGGGCGATCTGATGCAGGCCGACAGCATGGTCTGCGCAATCGAAGGCCCGGCGCGTGCCTTGCTGACGGCGGAACGGGCGGCGCTGAATTTCCTGCAACTGTTGTCCGGTGTTGCCACTGCCACCCGCGATTATGTCGCCTTGATAGCCGGCACCAAGGCCGCCATTCTGGATACGCGCAAAACGCTGCCCGGTTTGCGTCTGGCGCAGAAGTACGCAGTGCGCGTAGGTGGCGGCAAGAATCAGCGGCTGGCGCTGTATGACGGCATCCTGATCAAGGAAAACCACATCGCCGCAGCCGGTGGCGTGAGTGCGGCGATGCAGGCGGCGCTGGCCTTGCACGCCGGCGTGACGATACAGATAGAGGTAGAGACGCTGGTGCAGCTCGATGAGGCGCTTGCGGCCGGTGCGCAAGCTGTGCTGCTGGATAATTTCTCGCTGGATGCGATGCATGCAGCCGTCATTTTGAATCAGGGGCGCGCAGTGCTGGAAGCCTCGGGCGGCGTGAATCGGGATTCGGTCAGGGCAATTGCAGAGACTGGTGTCGACCGGATTTCGATAGGCGGCTTGACCAAGGATGTGCGGGCTACCGATTACTCGTTGCGGATCATTGCGGCGCAATAGGTCGATAAATATCCGCTGTAAAAAAAGCCGCTGATCTTGCGATCAGCGGCTTTTTTATTGGTTTGTTGCTGCCCGATTATTTTCGGTCAGGTTGCAACACGCTAGGCAAGGCTTTCGGCAGCGTCTCAGGATAGTCGCGGCTGAAATGCAGGCCGCGGCTTTCACGACGTGACAATGCGCTATTGACGATCAGCGATGCTACTTCCACCAGATTACGCAACTCCAGCAAATCCGGCGTGATGCGGAAATGCGCGTAGTACTCGTCGATTTCTTCCTTCAACAGGCGGATGCGATGTTGCGCGCGTTCCAGCCGTTTGGTGGTGCGCACGATGCCGACGTAATTCCACATGAAGCGCCGCAGTTCTTCCCAGTTGTTGGTGATGATGACTTCTTCATCGGCATCGGTGACGCGACTTTCATCCCAGGCCGGCAGGACGACGGTTTTTTGCTTCGGCTGTTCATCGATGTATTTCGCCGTGGCGCGACCGAGTACCAGGCATTCCAGCAACGAGTTGCTGGCCAGGCGGTTGGCGCCGTGCAGGCCGGTGCAGGTGGCTTCGCCGACGGCATACAGGCCCGGCAGGTCGGTGCGGCCTGACAGGTCGGTGATGATGCCGCCGCAAGTGTAATGCGCAGCCGGCACGACCGGGATAGGCTGTTTGGTCATGTCTATGCCCAGCTCCAGGCAGCGCGCCATGATGGTGGGGAAATGTTCTTTCAGGAATTCCGGTGACTTGTCGCTGATGTCGAGATCGACATAATCGACGCCGCGTTTTTTCATTTCCGCATCGATGGCGCGGGCGACGATGTCGCGCGGCGCCAGTTCGGCGCGTGCATCATGCTCGGGCATGAAGCGCTTGCCGCTATCCTTGCCGGCCGTGACCGGCAGCTTCAGTACGCCGCCTTCGCCGCGCACGGCTTCGGTGATCAGGAATGATTTTGCGTATGGGTGATAAAGGCAGGTCGGATGGAACTGGATGAATTCCATGTTGGCGATGCGGCAGCCGGCACGCCATGCCATTGCAATCCCGTCGCCAGTCGCGGTATCCGGATTGGTCGTGTACAGATAGACCTTGCCGGCGCCGCCGGTGGCCAGCACGGTGT
>NZ_JAUSME010000325.1 GCF_030645555.1 Herminiimonas sp. | reverse complement strand
AAAGGCTTGCTCGATTTCGGCAATCGACACACCGTCTTTTACCTTGCGCTCCCACGTCGTGGCAGCGGCGATATCGCCATCCGACTCGACCCATCGGCTCCACACTTCGATGGCCTGCGCACCCGCCCCTTGCTCCGTATTGTTGATGGCGCGCAGCGTACCGCAGGCAGATAAATGGAAAAACAAAAAAATCAGGGAAACCGCTCGCATCCACTTATATGAATTCATACCATTGTCTCTTCTAGTTTTATTTTCGCCATGTACAAAAAAGCAATGTCTGACCGACGAAGGCGACATGCGTGGCTGGCTATAATACAGACTGCAAAAAAAAATGCCTGACGAAAGCCGTCAGGCATTTTTGTTTTCAGATCGATCTGAAAAATTCTGGTGGGAAGTACAAGTTTCGAACTTGTGACCTATCGCGTGTGAGGCGATCGCTCTACCCCTGAGCTAACCTCCCGAAGCGGCGCGAATTATCTCACAAAAACATGCGCACATCAATTCTGCGTTGCTGCACGCCACAGGCACTGGCCCTTGACTTCCTTGTCCAGACTCTTCATTACCAGCTCATGCTCGGCAAGTTCTTCTGCCGTGGCTGTCTGCAGCAGGATGTCGGCGATCGCGACCACTTCGAGCGCCAGACCATCGCTGCCGACATCCTGGCCGCCCAGATCCATCGTCAGGCTGTTTTGCCCGCGCGTCATAGCCAGATAAACTTCTGCCAGCAATTCCGCATCCAGCAAGGCACCATGCAAGGCGCGGTGTGCATTCGATACGCCATAGCGATCACACAAGGCATCGAGGGAATTGCGCTTGCCGGGATGCATTTCCTTGGCTTGCACCAGCGTGTCTATGATCTCGCCGACGTGCTCCCTGAAGCTGGCGATATCCACGCGTTTGAGTTCGGCATCAAGAAAGCCGACGTCGAACGGTGCGTTATGGATGATCACATCCGCACCACTGATGTAGTCGCGGAATTCATTGACGATTTCGGCAAATTTCGGCTTGTCCCGCAAGAACTCCGTCGTCAAGCCATGCACTGCAAGCGCACCCTCTTCCGAATCACGCTCGGGGTTAATGTAGTAATGGAAGTTGTTGCCGGTCAGGCGGCGGTCGATCAGCTCTACGCAGCCGATTTCTATGATGCGGTCGCCCGAGCGCGGGTTGAGTCCGGTGGTTTCTGTATCGAGAACTATATGTCGCATGATTCAATCAGTATTCAAAAGTGGGCTGACAAGGCGATGCCATTATTGCGCCGGCAGTCCGTGGCGGTGACAAAAACCTGTTGCGCCAGACTACACAGACGCCAGTGTTTCAACGCCGCGATTGGCCAGTACGTCGGCGCGTTCATTGCCGGGGTGTCCATTATGACCGCGCACCCAGCGCCATTCAATCTGGTGTCTGGCCTGTGCGGCATCCAGCTCTTGCCACAGGTCGACATTCTTGACCGGTGCACGTGCCGCGGTTTTCCAGCCGCGCGCCTTCCAGCCATGTATCCATTCGCTGATGCCTTTTTGCACGTACTGGCTGTCGGTATGGACGATCACCTCGCATGGGCGCGTCAACGCATTGAGCGCCTCTATCACCGCTTTCAATTCCATCCGGTTATTCGTCGTGCCGGCTTCGCCGCCGCAAATTTCCTTTTCCTGCTGCCCCATGACGAGCAAGGCGCCCCAGCCGCCGCGCCCCGGATTTCCCTTGCATGCGCCGTCGGTATAAATATTTATTTTTTCCATGCTCACTTTATTCTTTGCTTGCTGTTGATCGATGTTTTATTCGTCGCCGGCACGCCTTGCGGCGCGACAGCCTTTTGCGGTTTCCATGCCGGCCCGATCAGGCGCATGCCCTTGACGCGCTTGATCGCCTGCACCACGTACACGGCGCCCAGATACGGCCACCATTGGTCGCCGGCATTTTCCATGAAGGAAAAGCGCTGCAACCATTTTTCCGTTACGCACGGTGGTGCATAGCAGCCGAGATGGCCGCCGCTGACTTCCATATTCAGCAATTTCAGCCAATCCTTAAGGCGCGGCAGGCTGATGAACTCGCCTTCCTGCGGCAGGAAATAGCTTTCGCTCAAACGCCCCACTATCTGCCGTGCGCCCCACAGGCTGTAAGGGTTAAAGCCGGAGATGATGACCTGCCCCTCCGGTATCAATACCCGCTCCACTTCACGCAAGACCTGATGCGGCTCCCGGGCAAATTCGAGTACATGCGGCAGCACGATCAAGTCTATGCTGCTGGAGGCAAACGGCAACTCTTCAAAATCCTGCAACACCACTAGCGGCCTGGCGACATTATCGTGCCCGGCCGCTGGCAGGTGCGTATCGCTGAGCCAGGTATGCGGCATCCGGCTGGCACGCAGCGCCTGGATTTGCGGCAAACCGAGCTGGGTTGCATGGAAGCCGAAAATATCGACAGTCAGTTCATCCAGGCGTGCATGCTCCCAGTCCCGCACGTAATTGCCGGCAGGCGTCTCCAGCCAGGGGCCGAGGGATATAATGGATTTTTCAGATGAAAATGTTTCCATGCGCATGTTGAATGTATTGACCGTTCCCGCTTTTAGCGACAATTACCTCTGGATTATCCATGATGGCGTCAACGCTGCCGTGGTTGACCCGGGCGACGCAACGCCGATACTGGATGCGCTTAACAAACACAAACTGTCCCTGATCGCTATTCTACTGACACATCACCATAGTGACCATGTCGGCGGCGTAGCCCGGCTCTTGCAGCACTACGATGTGCCAGTATATGCACCGCGCAAGGATCCGATTGCCCACGTCACCCAGCCACTGGATGAAGGCGACACCGTCAGCATCGCTGCCCTGGATCTGAAGCTGTCAGTGCTCGACGTGCCCGGCCACACGCTGGGCCACATAGCCTATGTGGCAAAAGAACAGGGCTGGCTGTTTTGCGGCGATACCTTGTTTGCCGGCGGTTGCGGCCGCCTGTTCGAAGGCACACCGGCACAAATGCTGGCCTCGCTGGAAAAACTCGCGGCATTGCCTGACGACACTAAAATATATTGCGCACACGAATATACAATCGCCAATTTACGCTTCGCAATGGCGGCCGAGCCCGGCAATGATACGCTGGCTGCCCGCTACAAAACCGAACAGGCCAAGCGCGAACAGGGTTTACCTACCGTTCCATCCAGTATAGGCCTGGAAAAATCGACCAACCCCTTCCTGCGTGCACGATTGCCGGCAATCGCCAGGCAATTGATGGCCGAAGGCCGTCTCGACAAGCAAGACCCGGTCGCAGTTTTTGCCGCGTTGCGCGAATGGAAAAACGGTTTTCGCTAGCCTTGCCGGCGTTTCTTGTCTTGCGCCAACATTGTTTTTTGATATAGATTTTTAGCCGAAATGCCCTTCACTGGCATCAGTCCTTGTGTAAATTGTCTTGACGCATAAAATGCGCATTACTTACACTCGTCACTTATTCTTTAAACCGGCTGATCATGGGTCGGTCATTATCGTGAGACCCCATGCCTAGATCTGTTTTAAAAATATCGTTCAAGTTAGTTTCTACCGCCGTTTTCTTGCTGGGCATTGCCGGCGCTTCCCACGCCAGCGATCTGTCGCTTCCGTCCTATCACTGGGCGCAGGATGCCGCGCTGCAAGACAATCCCAGCCTTGCCAATGAGCCGCTGAGTGAATTTGTCGTCTCCAGCGATATGGATGTCTGGGCGCGCATACGCAAGGGTTTTGCAATTCCGGATCTGGTCGACAATCAACTCGTTACCAACCAGACCCTCTGGTACAGCTCGCGGCCCGACTATATAGGCCGCACCACCAAACGCGCATCGCTGTACCTGTACCACGTGGTCGAAGAACTGGAAAAACGCGGCATGCCGACCGAGCTGGCGCTGCTGCCTTTCATAGAATCGGCATTCAACCCGCAAGCCTATTCCACCGCAAAAGCTGCCGGCATGTGGCAATTCATCCCATCGACCGGACTGGACTTCAAGCTCAAGCAAAACATGTTCAAGGATGAGCGCCGCAGCGTGCTGGCATCGACCGATGCCGCGCTGACTTATCTGCAAAGACTGTATGGCATGTTCGGCGACTGGCAACTGGCGCTGGCCGCCTACAACTGGGGCGAAGGCTCGGTGCAGCGCGCGATCAAGAAGGCGGAAGCGGCAGGGACAGGAACCGATTTCAACAGCCTGTCGGCATACATGCCGGCGGAAACGCGCAATTACGTGCCCAAGCTGCAGGCGGTCAAAAACATCATCGCAACGCCGGATGCCTACGGCATCAGCTTGTTGAAGGTCGATAACCAGCCCTACTTTGTCAGCATCGCCAAAACCCGCGATATCGACGTCAAGCTGGCAGCGCAATTCGCCGAATTGCCGATGGAAGAATTCAAGGCGCTGAATCCGCAATTCAACCGCCCTGTCATCACCGGCAGCAGCAACACACAGATTCTTCTACCACAAAGCAACGCTGAAAAATTCAAGGTGAATCTGGCGAAATGGGGACGCGCACTGTCATCGTGGAGTGCACACAAA
>NZ_JAUSME010000317.1 GCF_030645555.1 Herminiimonas sp. | reverse complement strand
CAGACAATTCAATGCCGGCCGATCTGCGGGAAAAATCCGTGCTCTGCGTTGGCAGGGATGAGCCCGCCGCGCTGGTCGCGCAGCAAGCGATAGAAGAAGCGGGTGGATATTTTCTGCATCATGATGGATATGATGGCGCAGATGAAGCAACGCTGGAAGCCAGCCTGACGGCCGCCGATCTGGTGATTTGCCAGGCCGCTTGCGTCAGCCACGATGCTTACTGGCGGGTACAGGATCACTGCAAGCGCACCGGCAAACAATGCGTGCTGGTGTCGCAACCGCAGGCCATGCATTTTGTGCGCAGCCTTGACGATACCTTGCTCTCATCTACGGACAAATAAGGCAGTACCCAGTCAGCATCTGCAGCCCTTGCATCGCTTCAGTCGGGCGCAGTCAATCCCAGCCTTGCATGCCACTCGGCGATCGATTCTTCCGGGTACACATCGAATTGCTTGTCCTTCCTGCCCGCATCGACTTCGACCCACGGCGCCTTGAACGCCAGCATCAAATGCGTATGTTCGGGCGGCGTCGGCAGGGGCGTGTCTATGGCTGATGCAAACGGGTGTATCAACTCCGGCCAGGTCGGATCGTAGAGCCACAGCGCGCTGCTGCAACGGCGGCAAAAGTGGCGCTCGCCGGTGCTGACATGCGCGCGCTGATCGCCCTCATCCTTGAGTTTTGCGTGATAGACGCTGACATCGTCCGCGCCCCTGATTTTCATCCTCGCCGCAACGCCGCCCAGGTTGATCGCATAGCCGCCACCGCCTTGCGTCTTGCGGCAGATCGAGCAGTAACAGCGCTGGTAGGGATAAGGCGTGGCGCTTTGCAGTGAGAAATGTACCGCGCCGCAATGGCATGATCCTTCGAGTTGCATGTGAGCTCCTGGCTGGTTTCGACGCCATCTATTCTAGATGCGTTCCATGCGGCAGCAGCAAACCCGCTGCTATGCCTAGCGGCTGACCTCGAAGAAATCCTTCTTCATGAATTCTTCCAGCTCGGCACTATCCTGTCCGCGCGCCGACAGCGTCACCACACGCCCCAGGCGTGGCGAATTCCACTGGAAATCGCCGTTTTCATACTGGCGGATCAGCGCGATCATGCGGCGCACGATGGCCGTTTCTATATCCACATTCGGCGGCGCATCGACGATGATCAGCTGGCGCGAATTGCTCTTGCGCCGCAAATCCCAGCCGCGAAACAGAAACTCTGCCGTGCGCACACCCTTGTAAGTGATCTGGAATACGCCGCCCGATTCATTGCGTCCGCGCGACTGCTTTTGCATCATCTCGGCGATGTTGGCGCGCGCCACCGCATTGTCATCGCTGGCCGGTTTGACGCTGTTATCCGGCTCCAGTATGCCGGCGGCGCGGCGCCGTTCGCGCGCCGCAGTCAGCATGTCGCTCATGTCGGGCGGCAGCATCGCAGTGGCTGTTGATTTGGGTGCGAGCGGCGGCGCCTTGGCGCGCACAGGCGGGTCCTTCTTGCCGGGCGCGGATTTTTTCCGCGCTGCCGCTGGTTCTTTCTTCTTTGTCGGCTCGGCAGGCGACGTGATGGCCGCTGGCGTCACTTTGGCTGACGGCGCCTGCGCAATCAGGCTCACGGTCAGCGGCGCAGTAGGCGATTCCCCGGTTTCTGTCACGCGCAGGTCTGCGCGATCCACGGCAAAGAAGAGGATCAGCGCATGTATCAGCAGGGAGAGCCCGATGCCGGTGATAGTGCGGGCACGCATGTGGGCAAGAAAGGGAATCGACTTCATCTTCTACGGCTGGTGAAAACTGCTGACATTATGGACTTGCTGCAGATTTTTGGCTTGCGCAGCAGCATGGTGCGCGGTGCCAGTCAGTCTTCCGGGCATGCGCCCGTATTTATTCAGTGCAGGCTTGCCCCATTTTCTTGCATCCGCAGCCCTGTGTTGTTGGCGGTTTACCAAAAACCACACAACTGCCATCTATTTTCGTTATTTTCCAGTTGGCATGGATATTGCGGAGTTATATTCAAGTTACTTGAATTAAATGACACTTATAAGTTTGCATTCAAGTAGCGTGAATTTTAACCGACGGTTTATTCTCGAAGGAGATCAAATATGGGCAATATCAATACTGTATTAAAGGCAGCGACGCTGGGCGCGGCCCTGGGCTTGAGTCTGCTGGCGCCGGCTTCGGCCAAGGATGTCGTGAAGATTGCGTTTGTCGGCCCCCTGACTGGCGGCACTTCTTCGATCGGTTTGGGCGGGCGCAATTCTGCCGATCTGGCAGTGCGTCTCCGCAATGCCGATCCAAAATCAAAATACACTTATGAGCTGGTGCCTCAGGATGATGAATGCCGTCCGAATGTCGGCGTGCAGGTAGCAACCAAAATTGCGGCCGATAAAAACATCATCGCCGGCGTCACGCATTTCTGTTCCGCAGTCGCAATGGGTACGGTAGGCGTCTATAACCGCTTCGGTTTGCCGGTCGTGGTGTGGGGCGCTGTGCTGCCGGATATCACGTATGCCAACGACTTCAAGGAAGTGCATCGCGTCAATGGCACGATGATCAATCAAAGCGAAGTGGCTGCCAAGTTCATGGCGGATCAGGGTTACAAGAAATTCGCGATCATTCATGACACCACCGATTACGGCAAGGGCCATAACAAGTATTTCTCGGAATTCCTGAAAAAGAACGGTGCCACCGTGCTCGGTACATTTGGCGTGACCGCGGATCAGCAGGATTTCAGTACCGAGCTGACCAAGA
The DNA here is from genome assembly GCF_030645555.1 of Herminiimonas sp. Taxonomy (GTDB): domain Bacteria; phylum Pseudomonadota; class Gammaproteobacteria; order Burkholderiales; family Burkholderiaceae_D; genus Oxalicibacterium. The sequence goes on along the minus strand of NZ_JAUSME010000317.1, from coordinate 2,105 downwards.
TACGCGAATTGAAACCCGATGTTGTTTTCTTTGGCGGACTGACTCCATTGGGAGTACGTATCCGTACGCAAATGGAAAAACTGGGCATCAAGGCACAGTTTGAAGGCACCTCCGGCATCAAGTCCGACGCCTACATTCAGGGCGTGGGCGAAAAGCTGGCCGAAGGATCGCTGGCATTCCTCGAGGGCGCTCCATGGGAAAAAATTCCAGGCGGCCTGTTTTTCACCGCGCAATATCAAAAGCAAAAGTACAGCGAACCGCCTGAAGCCTATGGCACGTTTGCCTATGCTGCTGCCAACCTGATCATGGACGCAGTGGAAAAAGTTGGCCCGGATCGCAAGAAAGTGCGCGATGTGCTCAACAAGACCAAGGATGTCGACACTCTGATAGGCAAGGTGACTTTCGATGATCACCGTCAAAACATTGTGCCGCTGGTGACCAAGTATGTGGTCGAAGACGGCAAGTGGGCGATCTGGGAAGACAGCAGCTATGCCAGCGGCAAGCGCAAATTATCCGGCAAGTAAAACGGATCTGAAGTAAGCACCAAGCTGCAGGCCAGGCGTGCGCCCGGCCTGCAACGTGATTGGACCAAACGGAGAGAGCGATGAGTGTAATCGGTCAATATGTATTCAACGGCTTGATGCTGGGCATGATTTACGCCATGGTCGCAGTCGGTTTTACCCTGTTTTTTGGGGTGCTGGATGTCATCCAGTTTTCGCACGGCGATACCCTGATGGTCGGCGCCTTTGCCGGCCTCACGGCATCTACCGGAGTGCTGATGCTGGATATAGGTTCTCCCTGGATACGCTTGCTGGCAGTCGTGCTGAGCGCAGTATGCGTGACAGGATTGCTCGGCGCGGCGATTGCTAAATGGCTGGTTCTGCCGCTGCACAAGGCGCCGCCACTCAATACCCTGCTGGCGACGCTGATGCTGGGTACGGTCATGCGCGAAGCAGTGCGTTTGTTCTACCCGGATGGCTCGAATTCTCAACCGTTTCCTTCCTTGCTGCCGACCGATTCGATCGATCTCGGCGGCTTCGCCTTGCGTGCGGACAATGTGATTCTTTTGCTGAGCGGCCTGGCCATCATTGCAGGCGTGCACTTCCTGATTACCCGCACCCGCCTCGGCATGGCGATACGCGCCGTGGCGCAGGATGGCGAAACGGCACGCCTGATGGGCATCAATTTTGAAGCAGTCGTGCTGCTGACTTTTGCGCTCGGTTCCGGCATGGCTGCGCTGGCTGGCGTGATGAACGGGCTGTATTACAACGAGATCAATTTCAACGTCGGTTTGCTGTTGGGCGTGATCGGATTTGCAGCGGCGATTCTCGGCGGCCTGGGCAATATATATGGCGCGATCATCGGTGGTTTCCTGTTTGCCGGCCTGCAGGTATTGGGTAGTGCAACCCTGCCGGCGCTGATCCCGAATATCCCAAGTGCCTACAAGGACGTTTTCGCATTTGCCGTCGTCATTATCCTGATGGCCTGGAAACCAACCGGGCTGATTGCCGAAAAATCAAGCGAACGGGTCTGACATGAACGACATCCAATTGAATAAAAAATCGGCAGCGCTGGTGCTCGCGTTCGCGACGTTCGGCATAACCGCCTACATGTGGTTGTTCCTGCATGCGGAATCACAATTGGCAGTGGGTGTGCTGATAGTCGTGGCTTTGGGTCTGACCCTGCTGGGGAAAAAGCTGGGCACGGTGCGACGCATAGAAGAGGCGGCAGCAAGCCGGCCTGGTCTGGCTCGCATCTGGTCACTGCTCGCTGCGCTGGCGCTGGTCGCAGCATTTTACGACAGCCATTTCGTGTTGTTGATGATAGGCGGCGTCCTGCTGTATGCGACAGCCTGCATGGGATTGACCGTGCAATTCGGTTTTTCCGGCGTCAGTAATTTTGCCGGGGCTGCCTTCTTCGGAATCGGCAGCTACACCACTGCAGTGCTGGCCACGCATACCGGTTTGCCATCACTGGTGACAATCGGCATTGCCGGCATTGTTGCTGCCGTGATCGGTTCGATCCTGATCTGGCCGGTATTGCGCACGCGTGGTCACTATGCAGCGCTGGTCACGATCGCGTTCGGCATCCTGTTCAAGACCTTC
>NZ_JAUSME010000312.1 GCF_030645555.1 Herminiimonas sp. | reverse complement strand
TTTGTTCCGCCTCGTCACGCACGCGACGCTCTATCAAATCAAATAGCCGCGGGTCAGAAATACCCATCCATGCCAGCGACTCGACCAGCTCGGTTTGCACGCTTTTCCCGTCAGCAAACACCTGGGCATAACGCTGAACATCATCATCCAGCGACGCCGCATGGACAGAGCCGGAAAGAAAACAGGCAGTCAGGAGGGTGATGAAAATTTTCATGGATATGCCTGAAAAAATATAGGAGCCGTAGTGTAATCGGAAATGCGGTTTCATTGCGTATTTAGCATGATTCCGCAATTGTTCAAGGACATGCAAGGGTACAGCCGGACCATCATTTTTGTGTTGCACCGTAACATGATTTCAAGCTCATGCGGGCGCCGCCTGGAAAGATCTATTTTTCATGCGACATATATATAAAAGACGAAGAAAAATGACGCCCAACCATGGCTGCAAACCAGCAAGGGACGCGGCGCAACAATAAATCCCTGACAATTAAATGAGCAAGAATTGCATAAGCCGACTTGAATTATCTAACAAGCATCCCTATACTTAGCACTCGCTTGGGGAGAGTGCTAACAATCTTCCCGGAACGACCAACTTTCTGGTGCGGCATGTATGCACTGTAAAGCTCGCTTTGCAGCCTTATGCCGCAAATCACCATAACCTATTGAAAACTAAGGAGTTTGTATGAACCTTCGTCCTTTGCACGATCGCGTCATCGTCAAGCGCCTCGACCAGGAAACAAAAACTGCGTCCGGCCTCATCATTCCTGAAGCAGCTGCTGAAAAGCCTGACCAAGGTGAAGTCCTGGCTATCGGTAACGGCAAAATCCTCGATGACGGCAAAGTTCGTCCACTCGACGTCAAAGTTGGCGACCGCGTCCTGTTCGGCAAATACGCTGGTCAAACCGTCAAGGTTGACGGCGATGAAGTCCTCGTGATGCGCGAAGAAGACATCATGGCAATCGTACAAAAGTGATGCCGATGTCCGAGCGCGACGACTCTGTCGGCGCAATCGGAAACAGCGGCATCATCCCCGCGCACGCGGGGATCCAGTGATCACTCAGATCACTCAACGCAATCAACGAACATTCAGGAGTAATCAACATGGCAGCTAAAGAAGTTGTATTCGGCGACGCAGCCCGTGCCAAGATGGTCGAAGGCGTCAACATTCTGGCCAACGCAGTGAAAGTAACCCTGGGCCCTAAAGGCCGTAACGTGGTTCTGGAACGCTCGTTCGGCGCACCTACCGTCACCAAGGATGGTGTTTCGGTTGCTAAAGAAATCGAACTCAAAGACAAACTGCAAAACATGGGCGCACAGCTCGTGAAAGAAGTGGCTTCCCGCACCAGCGACAACGCAGGCGACGGTACCACTACTGCAACGGTGCTGGCTCAGGCAATTGTGCGCGAAGGCATGAAATTCGTTGCCGCCGGCATGAACCCTATGGATCTGAAGCGCGGTATCGACAAGGCTGTTGCAGCTACTGTTGAACAACTGGCGCTGATCTCCAAGCCTTGTACAACGACCAAAGAAATCGCTCAAGTTGGCGCGATCTCGGCGAACTCCGATTACTCGATCGGCGAGCGCATCGCTGAAGCGATGGAAAAAGTCGGCAAGGAAGGCGTCATCACAGTTGAAGATGGCAAATCCCTGAACGACGAACTCGATATCGTTGAAGGTATGCAGTTCGACCGCGGCTACCTGTCGCCATACTTCATCAACAATCCAGAAAAGCAAACCGCGATTCTGGAAAATCCATTCATCCTGTTGTGCGACAAGAAAATCTCCAACATCCGTGACCTGCTCCCGGTACTGGAACAAGTCGCCAAAGCCGGTCGTCCACTGCTGATCATCGCGGAAGACATCGAAGGCGAAGCACTGGCAACGCTGGTTGTGAACAACATCCGCGGCATCCTGAAAACCTGCGCTGTTAAAGCACCAGGCTTCGGCGATCGTCGTAAAGCCATGCTGGAAGACATCGCTATCTTGAGCGGCGGCCAGGTCGTTGCTGAAGAAGTTGGTCTGACACTGGAAAAAATCACGCTGGAAGAATTAGGCCAGGCTAAACGTATCGAAATCGGCAAAGAAAACACCACGCTGATCGACGGTGCAGGCCAGGCTGTCACGATCGAAGCACGCGTAAAACAAATCCGTGCGCAAATCGAAGAAGCAACTTCGGACTACGACCGTGAAAAACTGCAGGAACGCGTTGCCAAATTGGCAGGCGGCGTTGCAGTCATCAAAGTCGGTGCAGCTACCGAAGTTGAAATGAAAGAGAAAAAAGCACGCGTTGAAGATGCATTGCACGCTACCCGCGCTGCAGTCGAAGAAGGCATCGTTCCTGGCGGCGGCGTTGCATTGTTGCGCGCACGCGCCAACATCAATGTCAAAGGCGACAACTCGGATCAAGAAGCCGGTATCCGCATCGTGTTGCGCGCAATGGAAGAACCGCTGCGCATGATCGTGCAAAACGCCGGTGAAGAAGCATCCGTCGTTGTGGCTAAAGTACTCGAAGGCAAAGGTAACTTCGGTTACAACGCAGCCAACGGTACCTACGGCGACATGGTTGAAATGGGCGTTCTCGATCCAGCTAAAGTAACTCGTTCGGCATTGCAAAATGCTGCATCGATCGCTGCACTGTTGCTGACCACCGATTGCATGGTTGCCGAAGTTGTCGAATACAAACAAGGTGGCGATATGGGCGGCATGGGTGGTATGGGCGGCATGGGTGGCATGGGCGGCATGATGTAATTGCTGTTCTGCTTTCGACGCCGTGCAAGCGGTGTCGAAACACCCTG
>NZ_JAUSME010000308.1 GCF_030645555.1 Herminiimonas sp. | reverse complement strand
CTACAATCACATCGCAGCCAAGCGGGAGCAGGAACAGCGGCAGGTCCAGACTCCGGGAATGGCGGATGACGCCCGTGTCATCGCCTCCATCGATCCGGACGACCCTCGCTTCAAGTCGATCGAATGAGGACAGGGGCCGGGCGCCAGCGTGCGTGCCGGCAGCAAGCAGTGACACTGGGGCGGTGAAGCAGCGGCAGTGACCCGGGCAGCAGCCCGGGGACGGCCCTGCAGGCAGGCAGACATCAATATGAAATCGGTAATCCAAGAGGCGCGGCGCCTGGTCGTCAAAGTCGGTTCTTCGCTGGTCACCAATGACGGCAAGGGCCTCGACAGCACGGCAATTGCGCGCTGGGCGGCCCAGATCGCGGAACTGCGCGCTGCGGGAAAGGAAGTCGTGCTGGTCAGTTCGGGGGCGATCGCCGAAGGCATGCAGCGCCTTGGATTCGAGAGCCGTCCGGCCGGTATCCATGAACTGCAGGCCTGCGCCGCCGTCGGCCAGATGGGGCTGGCGCAAATCTACGAGACCAGTTTCAGGACGCATGACATCCGCACTGCGCAGGTATTGCTGACGCATGCCGACCTGGCCGATCGCGAGCGTTACCTCAATGCACGCTCGACGCTGTTCACGCTGCTCAAGCTCGGCGTCGTCCCCATCATCAACGAAAACGACACGGTGGTCACCGACGAAATCAAGTTCGGCGACAACGACACGCTGGGTGCGCTGGTCACCAACCTGATCGAGGGCGACGCCCTCGTCATCCTGACCGACCAGCGCGGGCTGTACACCGCCGATCCGCGCAAGGATCCCGATGCGCAGTTCGTGCACGAGGCAGCCGCGGGCGACGTTTCGCTGGAGGCGATGGCGGGTGGCGCCGGAACCGGCATCGGGCGCGGCGGCATGCTGACCAAGATTCTCGCTGCCAAGCGCGCCTCCACCTCGGGTGCACATACGGTCATTGCTTGGGGCCGGGAAGACAATGTCCTGACCCGGCTGGCAGCAGGCGAAGCGATCGGCACCCAGTTGACCGCGCAGACGGCGCAACTGACGGCGCGCAAGCAGTGGATGGCTGACCATCTGCAGACGGCCGGGCAGGTGGTGCTGGATGCTGGCGCCGTGAAAAAGCTGACCGACGAAGGAAAGTCGCTGTTGCCGATCGGCGTGACCGAAGTGAAGGGCACATTCGGCCGCGGTGACGTCATCACCTGCGTTGACGATGGCGGCCGCCCGATTGCCCGCGGCATCTCGAACTATTCCAGCTCGGACGCGCGTCGCATCATACGCCGGCCATCATCGGAAATCCTGCAGATACTCGGCTACGAAGAAGAGCCGGAGCTGATACATCGGGACAACCTGGTATTGCTTTGACCGGATGATGGTGCCTTCGATTGAAGGCATCGGGACCTCGGGTTACGCTTCGCTGACCCTACCTGCCATCTTGCGATTGGCGTCCCGGGCAAACGGACGCGCCGCGCCGCTGGCGGTCGCAGGTCCGTTTCCTCCCCGCTAATACTGTATCCGCGGATTCAATACCCGGTTTTCCCTGATTCGCTTGACGATCTCGGGGGCGGTGCCGACCTGGACTGTTCCCTCGCAGAAGAAATCGAGCGCCAGCGTGTCCTGGTAGCCGTTCCTGGCACCGCGCACGATGCGCTCCCAGTTCTTGCGGCGCGCGGGCGCCCAGGTGCCGTCCTTGTGTCCATATGCATACACCCTGGCTTCGAAGGCGGCACAGCGTATGCCTTCGTGGCTGATGGTGGTGGCACCGGCAGGGCTGGTGCCGACGACGGTATAGCGAACCACGCCGTCCGACCCGACTGTGATCGATTTCGAATCGACGGCAAAGCGGTGGGTAGCGGCCGCCTCGACCTGGAGCTTCAGCAGGTTGGCAGGGTCTGGCAGGGCAGGTAGCTGGACTTCTGCTTCCTGCCACGGCCCTTTATCCGCCTCGTCCTCGAACGCATACCGGGTCTGGCCCTGCGCGGAGCATGAGGCCAGGGAGCAGCACAGCAGAATCGCTGCTGCAGACCGCAGCGGAATGTTGAAACGCATTACTTGGTTCCCGTCCCGGTGGTATCCGGCTCGTCAATCGAGATGATCCTGCCGCCTGTAGCCTGGCGCAGGTAACGCGGCCCATGGCTGGTGGTGGCGCGCTGCACGCCCTGTGCCGGACGTGTCAGGAAGCGCGACAGTTCCTGCAGTGCCCGCTGGTAGACGTCGCGCTTGAATTCGATCACCACATCCAGCGGCACCCAATAGTCATGCCAGCGCCATGCGTCAAATTCAGGGTGTTCGGTCATCCGCAGGTTGACGTCGCAATCGCGACCGGTCATGCGCAGCAGGAACCAGATCTGTTTCTGGCCCTTGTAGTGTCCGCGAATCTCGCGCCGGATGAAATGATCGGGAACCTCGTAACGGAGCCAGTCGCGCGTGCGTCCGATGATCCGGACGTGTTCAGTACGCAAGCCAATTTCTTCCTCGAGCTCGCGATACATCGCCTGTTCTGGCGTTTCCCCGTACTTGATCCCGCCTTGTGGAAATTGCCACGAGTGCTCGCGCACCCGCTTTCCCCACCAGACTTCGTTCTGCGTGTTAAGCAGAATGATGCCGACGTTCGGGCGGTAGCCTTCACGATCCAGCATAATGCACCTCAGCTTTTCTGCCACCCGCTACACCGTCAGACTGGCACGTAATCCTGCGATTGCGTACGTGACCGGTCACGGCACAGGCGTCATGTCCTCTTCATTTCCCCATGCAGGAAACCGGGTCATTTGTCGTAAGTGCAAACATCGGGTGCGGCGGGCAGCGAATCCTTTAAAATTGAGTCGATTATAACCCCCTCTTTTTAAAAAGAATTCACCGTCATGCGTGCCTCCCGTTTTTTTGTATCCACCCTTAAAGAAGCCCCATCCGACGCCGAGATCGTCAGCCACAAGCTGATGCTGCGCGCCGGCATGATCAAGCGCGTGGGGTCGGGTATCTACAGCTACATGCCAATGGGCATGCGCGTGATTCGCAAGGTCGAGGCTATCGTGCGCGAGGAAATGAACCGCAGCGGCGCGGTCGAGCTGGCGATGCCGCTGGTCCAGCCGGCCGAGCTGTGGCAGGAGACCGGACGCTGGGACAAGATGGGTCCCGAGATGATGCGCGTCAAGGACCGCCATGGCCGCGACTATGCGATCCAGCCGACCTCGGAAGAAGTGATCACCGATATCGCGCGCTCCGAGATCAAGTCATACCGGCAACTGCCGGTGAACTTCTACCAGATCCAGAACAAG
>NZ_JAUSME010000306.1 GCF_030645555.1 Herminiimonas sp. | reverse complement strand
GAGTGATTGCATGAGGCTAGGAAAGTGAGGCGGGTTGATGCAGTGGATTGCAAATGCTTCCCGGTCGAGACAGGCGCATCGGCTGCGCCTGTCTCGACCGGATGATTGTTAAACGTCGAGCTGGCGGCGATACCATTCATGGAAGTGCTGCATGCCATCTTCCATCGGCGATTGATACGGTCCGACTTCATTTTCGCCGCGATCGAGCAGGATCTTGCGGCCGGCATCCATGCGCAAGGCGATTTCATCGTCTTCCTCGCAGGTTTCCATGTAGGCAGCGCGTTCGGCGGCGACAAATTCGCGTTCGAACAGGACGATTTCTTCCGGATAGTAAAACTCGACCACGTTGCGGGTTTTCTGCGGGCCGTCCGGCCATACGGTCGAGACCACCAGCACATGCGGATACCACTCGACCATGATGTTCGGATACAGCGTCAGCCAGATCGCGCCGTATGGCGGCGCTTCTCCATTGCGGAACTGCAGTATCTGTTCCTGCCACTTCTGGTATTTCGGCGAGCCGGATTTTGCCAGCGCGTGATGCACGCCTACGGTTTGCACGCTGTACTGGTCGCCGAATTCCCACTTCAAGTCGTCGCAACTGACGAAGCTGCCGAGGCCGGGGTGGAAGGGCTCGACGTGGTAATCCTCCAGATAGACTTCGATGAAGCTTTTCCAGTTGTAGTCGCACTCATGCACTTCGATATGGTCCAGCATGTAGCCGCTGAAATCGAGATCCTTGGTCACGCCCAGCTGGCCGAGAATTTTTGCGACATCGACGCCATTGCGTTCGAACAGCAAGCCGTTCCAGTTTTGCAGCGGTGTATTCGACAGGTTCAGGCACGGCGTTTCGCCGAAATGCGGCGCGCCTATCAATTCACCCTTGAGATCGTAAGTCCAGCGATGCAGCGGGCAGACGATGTTATTCGCATGGCCGCGGCCATTGAACATTTTCGCCTGGCGATGACGGCAGACGTTGGACAGCAACTCTATGCCGTGTTGATTGCGTACCAGCATGCGGCCTTCGTTTTCCCACGCGAGCGTGGCAAAATCGCCGGCATTCGGCACCATCAATTCATGGCCCGCATAACGCGGTCCCTGACGGAATAATTGCTGGATTTCCTGCTTCAACAGCGATTCGTCAAAATAGACGTTGACTGGAAGCTGCGCATCAGAGCGCGCGAGTTTGGCGAGATTAGCCAGATCGGACATCCCCACCCCCAAATTAATTTGCACCAACCCAAGAGGAAAGAATCCGCAAAAACCTTAGATCAAACGAGATAAAGAGGCAATTTTGGACAGAACCGAAGATTATACCCTAGACTCCAAACGCCGGATAAGCCGTGCCGGGTTTTTGGTGCACAGCCGAGGATAATTGGCAAAAAGAAAATGTTTTGCACCGCAACTCTGGATATTCATCGCGGGAAGTGCCCGTATAAACAGCGTTTATCCACCGCGTCTGGTGGATTGCTCTAAAATGACGGGTTAAACCTTTTTTCAGCCCTTATGTCAAAAAAACTACCCTCTGTCGCGCTGCCTGCTTCGTTTGAAGAAGCAATGGCCGAACTTGAGCAGTTGGTCGCGCGTATGGAAGCGGGCGAGCTGCCGCTGGAAGCTTCGGTGGCCGCCTACAAGCGCGGCTCCGAACTGGTGAAGTATTGCGCTGCGCAACTTGAAAAAGTCGATCATCAAGTCAAGGTGCTGGAAGGCGACATGCTCAAGCCATTCAATGCTGAATCAACGCAATCTGCCGAGGCGGATGAATGACGACAGGTCTATCGTTTGAAGGCTGGATGAAAGCAATTCAGGCTGAGATGGAGTCTGCACTGTTGCGGTATTTGCCGCCGGCGGCACAGGCCCCTGCGCGCTTGCATGAAGCGATGCAGTATGCAGTGCTGGATGGCGGCAAGCGTGTGCGGCCGTTGCTGGTGCACGCGGCGGGCGCCTTGTTTGATGCCGATGCAGTCGAGCTGGCGCGCGCCGCCGCTGCGATAGAAATGATCCATGCGTATTCGCTGGTGCATGACGATATGCCGTGCATGGATGACGATGCGCTGCGTCGTGGCAAGCCGACCGTGCATGTGAAATACGATGAGGCATGCGCGCTGCTGGTGGGCGATGCCTTGCAGGCGCAGGCGTTTGAAGTCTTGGCGCAAGGTGGACTCGAGCCGGCGCGTCAGTTGGCTATGGTGCGCCTCTTGGCCCGTGCATCGGGCTCGCTTGGCATGTGCGGTGGCCAGGCTATCGATCTGGCCAGCGTGGGTTTGAGCCTGTCGCTGGCCGAGCTGGAACAGATGCACCAACTGAAAACAGGTGCCTTGTTGCGCGCCTCGGTTTTGCTTGGCGCCCTCGCGGGAAAGTCCCTGTCCGAGCAGGAAATGACGGCGCTGGATGCCTATGCGCTTGCAGTCGGCCTGGCGTTTCAGGTAGTCGATGACGTGCTGGATGCGACGGCAGATTCGGCGACGCTGGGCAAGACAGCCGGCAAGGATGCGGCGGACAACAAGCCGACCTATGTATCGATACTGGGCCTGCAACAATCGCAGGCACTGGCAGAAAAATTGCGCACGGATGCTCATCGTGCGCTGGAGCAGTTTGGAGATAAAGCACGGCGCTTGCGAGAACTCGCAGATCTGATCGTGCAGCGGAAGGCTTAGTATGAATTTGCTTGAAACCATCAATGACCCGGCCGACATTCGGCATCTCTCGCGCCCGCAGTTAAATCAGCTGGCCGATGAGTTGCGCGCGTTTGTGATTGAATCCGTAGCGCAAACCGGCGGTCACCTGTCGTCCAACCTGGGCACGGTGGAACTGACGATCGCATTGCATCACGTGTTCAACACACCGGAAGATCGCATCGTCTGGGATGTGGGTCATCAGACTTATCCGCACAAGATTTTGACCGGACGTCGCGAGCAGATGCACAGCTTGCGCCAGCGCGATGGCATCTCGGGCTTTCCACGGCGCGATGAAAGTGTTTACGACACCTTCGGCACAGCCCATTCATCGACCTCGATTTCTGCCGCGCTCGGCATGGCGCTGGCCGCCAAAACCAAGGGCGAAAACCGGCATGCAATTGCCGTCATCGGCGACGGTGCAATGACGGCCGGCATGGTGTTCGAGGCAATGAACAATGCCGGTATTTACGACGACATCAATTTCCTGGTGGTGCTCAACGATAACGACATGTCGATCTCGCCACCGGTAGGCGCATTGAACCGCTATCTGGCGCGCCTGATGTCTGGCCAGTTTTACGCCGCGGCGAAAAATGTAGGCAAGAGCGTGTTGCCGGCGCCAGTGCGCGAACTGGCAAAACGCTTTGAAGAACATGCAAAAGGCATGATAGTGCCGGCCACGATGTTCGAGGAATTCGGCTTCAACTACATCGGTCCCATCGATGGTCATGACCTCGATTCGCTGATACCTACGCTGCAAAACCTGAAGCATTTGAAGGGTCCGCAATTCCTGCACGTGGTAACCAAGAAAGGTCAGGGCTACAAGCTGGCGGAAGCCGACCCGGTGCTGTATCACGGTCCCGGCAAGTTCAATCCGGCTGAAGGCATCAAGCCTGCTGCTGCGCCTAAAGTCACTTACACCAGCGTGTTCGGTGACTGGCTGTGCGATATGGGCGCCGCCGACCAGCGCTTGATCGGCATCACGCCCGCCATGCGCGAAGGTTCCGGCATGGTCGAGTTCGAGCGTCGTTTTCCCGAGCGTTACTACGACGTCGGCATTGCCGAGCAACATGCGGTGACGTTTGCCGCCGGCATGGCATGCGAAGGCTTGAAGCCTGTGGTGGCGATTTACTCGACCTTCCTGCAGCGCGGTTACGATCAATTGATACACGATGTCGCCTTGCAGAATCTGGATGTGACATTCGCGCTGGATAGAGCCGGCCTGGTCGGTGCCGACGGCGCCACCCATGCCGGCAACTATGACATCTCCTACCTGCGCTGCATTCCGAA
>NZ_JAUSME010000302.1 GCF_030645555.1 Herminiimonas sp. | reverse complement strand
CCACCAAAAATGCAGTTGCACGTATGTGATCGGCGATCACGCGCAATGAATTGTTTTTCAGGTCGCTCGTGTGTGTTTCGCGTCCCGCAGCCTTGATCAGCGCAGCGAAGGTATCGATCTCGTAGTTGCTGTGCACGCCTTGCAAAATGGCGGCCAGTCGTTCCAGGCCCATGCCGGTATCGACGCATGGCGCAGGCAAGGGTTTGACCGAGCCGTCTTCGGCCATGTCGAACTGCATGAACACGTTGTTCCAGATTTCGATGAAGCGATCGCCGTCTTCATCCGGGCTGCCCGGAGGACCGCCGGCGATGTGCGGGCCGTGATCGTAGAAAATTTCCGAGCATGGACCGCAAGGGCCTGTGTCAGCCATCATCCAGAAGTTGTCCGACTTGTAGCGGCCGCCCTTGTTGTCGCCTATGCGTATCACGCGTTCAGGCGGCAGGCCGATTTCCTTGGTCCAGATGTCGTAGGCTTCCTGGTCTTCAAAGTAGACCGTGGCCAGCAGTTTTTCGCCAGGCAGGCCATAGACCTTGGTCAACAGCTCCCATGACCATTTCAGCGCATCGCGCTTGAAATAATCGCCGAAGGACCAGTTACCCAGCATTTCGAAAAATGTATGGTGACGTGCGGTATAGCCGACGTTTTCCAGATCGTTATGTTTGCCGCCGGCGCGCAGGCAGGCTTGCACCGAGGTGGCGCGCACATACGGGCGCTTGTCTTCACCCAGAAATACGTCCTTGAACTGGACCATACCCGAGTTGGTAAACATCAGGGTCGGGTCGTTGCCGGGAACCAGCGGGCTGGACGCCACGATGGTGTGGCCTTTGGATTCAAAGAACTTCAGGAATTTTTCGCGGATTTCGGACGAGTTCATGTTCTGGGCAGAGTAAGGAATTGAGCGGTGCAAAGCGGCGATTATACGTGATATGCGCGCAATAACCCTGCCCGCTGCGTGGCTGAAATAATACGGAAAACCACGCTTGCGGCAGGATTCAGCGCATGCTCGGCGCCACGTGGCCAAAGTGCGGCCCGATCAGATCGATGCGGTCGGTGCAAAACGCATCCACGCCCCAGGACAGGATCTCGGTCGCCCGCGCCGGTTCATTGACGGTATAGCAAAACAGGCCGTAGCCCGCCTCCTTGATCGCGCGCGCCAGCAATGGCGTCAGGAATTTATGGTTGGTCATCAAGGCTATAGCGCCCAAATCCAGCAGACGTTCATGCCAGTCAGCCGGGATCTCCCGCAACAAAAACCCGCGCGGAATCTCCGGCGCCGCCAGTTGCGCCGCCTTTAATGCCTCGAACGAAAACGAAGACAGCAGCGGCAGCGCCGCCGGCGTCCTGTCCGGCTGATGCGCAAACAGGCGCTGCACCGTCTGCGCTACCACCCAGCCGGTCTGATCCTCAAATCCGTGCACCGGCTTGATTTCAATATCCATCCAGATATGGTGGTGCATGCAAAATGCCGCGACCTGCTCGAGCGTCGG
>NZ_JAUSME010000290.1 GCF_030645555.1 Herminiimonas sp. | reverse complement strand
GATGAACATCGAAAACAGCGCAACGTAGGCAAAACCTATCCACGCCGCCGGCGATGCGCTCAGACCGTAACGCCAGCCCAGCCAGATCGTGACTGGCAGCACGACAGGCATGGCCAGTAACAGCGCCCATGAAATGACCTGCTGCCCGCCCATCGTTTGCGACAGGCGACCGCCTTCCGCATACCCCATGGCCGCGGCAATCACGGCGGCGAACAAGGCCAGGTCGGCCAGGTGCAATGCACCGCCGCCCTGCTGCAGGGCAAAGATGATGACCAGCACGCTACCTGTTACTGCCGCCAGCCAGAAACCGATACTGGGCCGCTCGCCAAAGCGCAGCGCGCCAAACAGGGCTGTCGCCAGCGGCAAAATACCCAGCACGATCGCGCCATGCGATGCCGGCACATAGCGCATCGCGATCGATGAAAATACCGGGAAACCGACCACCACGCCCAAGGCAATGATCAGCAAGGATTTGATCTGGGTTTTATTCGGCCGCGCCGCGCCGGTCCAGGCTAGCAGCACCGCTGAACAGATGGCCGCCACGACTGCACGCCCGAGCGCCACGAAGACCGGGTTCAATTCGGCCACCGCGATGCGCGTAAAAGGCAGGGTCAGGCTGAATATCGCAACGCCTATCGTGCCCAGCAACATGCCTTTGCTTTCCTGCGTCATGCTTGTGAGTACGGTGTCACGCTTACTCATGCACAGGCTCCAGCACCGCCCAGCTGCTGCCGGTTCGGCTCTGGCGTGCATTTTGAAAAAAATTCTGATGCAGACATAAAGAGGAAATTGAATAAAATTTACGGTAATAGTGCATCCATGTCTTTCCAGTGTGGCGCAATAAAATAGGCGAATGATGGCTATCGGCAAGCCCCTTACAGTACCATTACGCCGGTATCTGCATGCCCGCACGGTCCTGCAGATAATGGGAAGAGCTAGCGGCAAGCCTTGAAATTGCCGATTCCACCCCAATTTTCGACCAAACCTTAAGGCTGCCGCAGCAAGCGCAAGCGGCACCCGAAATAATCCTTAGTCTGTTCACTGACTCTAGAGGTAAAAATGGCCGCATCCAAACAAAAAAATCCAGAAAAGCAAACCCTGGGCTTTCAAGCCGAAGTAAAGCAATTGCTGCAATTGATGATCCACTCCCTGTATTCAAACAAGGAGATTTTCCTGCGCGAACTGATCTCCAACGCTTCCGACGCTGCTGACAAATTGCGCTTCGAAGCGATAGACAACAGCGCCCTGTTTGAAAACGACCCCGAGCTGAAGATCACGGTCAGCTTTGACAAGGAAAAACGCACGATCACGATTTCCGACAATGGCATAGGCATGACGCGCGATGACGCGATCGAGCATCTGGGCACGATCGCCAAGTCCGGCACCAAGGAATTCTTTTCGCGCCTGTCCGGCGACCAGCAAAAGGATGCAGCGCTGATCGGCCAGTTCGGCGTCGGCTTCTATTCCGGCTTCATCATCGCCGACCGCATCACGGTGGAAACCCGCCGCGCCGGCACTGCAGCCAGCGAAGGCGTGCGCTGGGAATCCGAAGGCGCCGGCGACTTCACCGTCGAAGCGATCGACAAGGCTACACGCGGCTCCGACGTCATCCTGCATTTGCGCGACGGCGAAGACGAATTCCTGTCCTCATGGAAATTGAAATCCATCATCCGCAAGTATTCCGACCATATCTCGCTGCCTATCATGATGCAGAAAGAGGAGTGGGATGAAGAGAAAAAAGAAACCGTCGCCCGCGACGAGCTGGAAACGATCAACCAGGCCAGCGCCTTGTGGGCACGCAGCAAGAACGACATCACGCCGGAACAGTACGTCGAATTCTACAAACATGTGTCGCACGATTTCGGTGATCCGCTGACCTACACGCACAACCGGGTCGAAGGCCGCAGCGAATACACGCAGCTGCTTTATATTCCGACGCAGGCGCCATTCGATTTGTGGGACCGCAACAAGCGCGGCGGCATCAAGCTCTACGTCAAGCGCGTCTTCATCATGGACGATGCCGAGCAATTGATGCCGGTCTACCTGCGCTTCGTGAAAGGTGTGATCGATTCAGCCGACCTGCCGCTGAACGTCTCGCGTGAAATCCTGCAAGAGTCACGCGACGTCAAGGTGATACGCGAAGGTTCGACCAAGCGCGTGCTGGGCATGCTGGAAGAATTGGCCAACGCCGACGAGCAAGAGAAAAAAGACAAATACCTCACCTTCTGGAACGCCTTCGGCCAGGTCTTGAAGGAAGGCATAGGCGAAGATGCAAGCAACAAGGAACGCGTCGCCAAGCTGCTGCGCTTTGCTTCGACCCACGCTGACAGCGATGCACAAACCGTGTCGTTTGCCGATTACGTGTCGCGCATGAAAGAAGGCCAGACCAAAATCTTCTACGCCACCGGCGAATCCTACAATGCCGCGAAGAACAGCCCGCACCTGGAAATTTTCCGCAAGAAAGGCATAGAAGTCTTGCTGCTGACCGATCGCGTCGATGAATGGATGCTGTCCTACCTCGAAGACTTTGAAGGCAAGGAACTGGCATCGGTCGCCAAGGGTGATCTGGACCTGGGCCAGCTGGAAGACGAAGCTGAAAAGAAACAGCACCAGGAAACCGAAGAGCAAAACAAG
>NZ_JAUSME010000288.1 GCF_030645555.1 Herminiimonas sp. | reverse complement strand
ATTTAAAAGAAATTTTGATGACCTTATTTTCACGTGACTCGCTCGTTCACAAAAACCGCCTGCTGTTACGCAAAACGTATCTGCAGTTTGCCTTGCTGGCTTGCACTTTGCCCGCGCCATGGATTGCGCAGGCGCAAACGGTAGCCAGCCCTTTCAGCGAGTTTCTGGCGGCGCCGGGCAGTGCCGGGCTTGGATTTGTCACGCGTGTCGAGCGCTCACCGTATGTCGGCGGTGGCAATCGGAAAGATTTGCTGCCGCTTTATCTATATGAAGGCGAGCGCTTTTTCGTGCATGCAAATCAGCTTGGTATCAAGTTTGTGCCTGATACCGAGCAACGCATAGATGTCTTCCTGCGTCGTCGCCTGGAAGGATTCCCGGAAGATGGACAGCCTGCTGCATTGAAAGGGATGGCGGTACGCAATACCGGCGTCGATCTGGGTGCGACTTACCATTACAAGCAGCCCTGGGGCACGCTACACGCTTCCTTCCTGCATGACGTGAGTTCAGTGTCGAATGGTAATGAACTGGCGCTGGAATATTCGTATGACTGGCGCTCCGGGCGACTGGCCCTGCGCCCCAGCCTGAGTGTCTCGGTGCGTGATGCCAAGCTCAACGACTATTACTATGGCGTGCTGGCGGGGGAGGCTACTGCGTCCAGGGCTGCCTATGCGCCCGGTTCCGGCACAAATGTGGCGCTGAATCTGTATGGTTCATACGATTTGTCCGAGCGCTGGCGCTTGCTGGGCGGCGTCTCGGTCGCGGCACTCGATAGCCGGATAAAAGACAGCCCGATAGTACGCAAGGGCTTGCAGCCCTCATTCTTCATCGGTGCTGCCTACGACTTTGGCAGTTACAAGGAACATTTGTGGGCCAATGAAAAAACGCCGACTTATGTGCGCGTCCTTTATGGCAAGGCAGGTGCGGATAGTTGCCATCTGGCGAAAATCATTACCCTGAAATGTGCCGACCTCGAGCAGGGCAAGCCGACCAGCATAGCCGGCATACATGTAGGCAAGCCTTTCATCGAAAAACTCAATGACTGGCCGCTGGATTTTGTCGGCTATGCAGGTGTGGTGCATCACAATGACAGGAACTTGCAAGCCAACGGGATGCAGGTCGATCTGTTCATGAAGGCTTATTACTATGGCTTTCCATGGAGTGCCAAGGTCAAGACCCGTCTGGGATGGGGCCTGGGTGTTTCATACGCAAATCGCGTTCCGTATACCGAGGCGAGCAGCCAGGCGGCGCGCAATCGACCGACTTCGCGTCTGTTGAATTATCTGGACCCGACCATAGACGTCAGTCTGGGCGATCTGATCGGTTCCCGCAATTTGAAGGAAACATATGTCGGTGTGGGTGTGTCGCATCGATCCGGCATCTTTGGTTCTTCAAGATTGCTGGGCGACGTCAATGGCGGATCCAACTACCTCTACACTTATCTCGAAATGAAAATTTGAGGCGTCGGCGCACTCATGCGTGCTGATCGCAGGGATCGGGTGCGCCGCCTTGCATGCGACGCCTGCCTGTCCTTTTCCTGGACAGGCACATGCAAAATTTTGTGCATGAGTTGAAAAATCAAACAGTTTGTTCTGGGTAAGTGTTGCTTTTTTGGGTGGTCTTTCGTGCGACAATATAGTTGCTGCACGGAAATACAATGAAATGTAAAATTATATTTTTTGAAATGTAATTTCTTCTATTCTTTTCGGTTTTGCTGCATTAAGATTTGAGCGTTGCGTTTTTATATATTTCATCCCGCGCTTGATGAATTGGCAATTTTACCGAAGTGGTGCACTTTGCGTTGCCAACCTCATTGACAAATACGCTGCAAGTCGCTGCCATCCCTTTTTACTCTGGCCCCATTCAGTATGTTCCAAAAAAGTAAAGAATCACTTGATCAGCAATTGTCCAGCTTGATGGAGCTCGCCGGTGAGTTGGCGCTCAGGCTGGACAAGGAAGGTGAAATTCTTTGCGCAAGTAAGCGGGCCACCGCCATGTTGGTCGCCGATAGGCCGCTGGTTGGCATGAGTCTGTTTGAACTGGTGCAAGCGCCGGATCGGCATGCGATTGAAGCTGCCTTGCGGCAATCGGTCCTGTCCCTGCAACTCACGCGCGTGAGCGTGCGTCTGGTGACGCCAACGACAGCTTTGTGGTTTGAGTTGCAAATGCTGGCTTATGAAACGGCAGCAGGTATCGAGATCCTGCTTGCCGGGCGCGACATTTCCAGCCAGCAAAAAACGGAAGAGCGCTTGCGGCATATGGCCACACATGACGAGTTGACCAATTTGCCGAATCGCACCTTGCTGGCCGATCGATTGCGGATGACGATAGCGCAATCGCGCCGCACCAATATCGGTTTTTCCGTCATTACGCTGGACCTCGACGGCTTCAAGAAAGTCAATGATGCATTGGGCCATACGGTCGGTGACGCGCTGCTGCGTATAGCCGCCAGTCGCTTGCGCCTGACCCTGCGCGATGTCGATACGCTGGCTCGAGTCGGTGGCGACGAATTCGTCGCGGTGCTGCCTGGTGCGGTTGATGAAATTGAAATCCATAATGTCGCGCGCCGGATGATATCGGCCATGCAGCTGCCCTTCGAAATCAATGGCAATTCTCTCTATGTGAGCACTTCCATAGGCGCGGCGGTCTATCCGATACACGGCGATAGCGATGTCAAATTGCTGGCGCACGCCGATACGGCCATGTACCGCGCGAAGGAAACCGGCAAGGCGCGCTGCATTATTTACAATGAAGCCACCTTCAATCAGATCGAGCATGATGTGCCGATGGAGGCCGCGATGTTCGAAGCGGTCAGAAACGGCGAATTCCTGTTGCACTATCAGCCTATCGTCGATGCCGATACGCGACAAATCCTGGGTTTTGAAGCATTGATGCGCTGGATGCGTCCGGGCATAGGGCTCGTTTCTCCGAACCAATTCATCCCGATGGCAGAAGACAACGGTTTGATCAATCTGCTCGGCGCGTGGGTATTGAAATCGGCATGCGTACAGCTGAAGCAGTTCGAGGAAGCCGCGGGCCGGCAACTTTATGTCTCGGTCAATGTCAGTCCACGCCAATTCCGTAATGACCAGTTTCTCGAGATGGTGGACGAGGCATTGGCATACGCAGGATTGGAGGGGCATCAACTGCTGCTCGAAATTACCGAAGGCATTTTGATGTCGGACCCTGAGCATGCGGAAGCGCTGTTGATGAAGATTGCATCGCGCGGCGTTCGTATCGCAATTGATGATTTCGGTACCGGATATTCATCCCTGATCTATTTGAAACGTTTCCCGATTGCCGCACTTAAAATCGACCGGGCCTTTATCAAGGATTTGCCTGACTCGATCAAGGATGTGGCGATTTGCAATGTCATTCTCAGTCTCGCCAGCCACTTGAGTTTGCTGACGGTGGCGGAAGGCGTTGAAAACGAACAGCAACTCGAATTTTTATCCGCACAAGGCTGCTCGCTGATCCAGGGTTTCCATACGGGGCATCCGATGATGCCGGCAGCCTTGATTGATATTCTGAAAGCAGATGCAGTTGCACTGCAAAACTAGTCCGCAAGAAAACAGAAACTGATACATGACGAAGAAAATTAGCCCAAAGTCCGATCCTGACAAGACGCTGGATTTGCTGTGGGTGCGAGTACGAGAGCGCGGTGATTTGCCCGCATTTTCCAAAGTTGTTAATGCGATCGTGGGCGCGATGCACGGCAACGATGATCGTGAATTCAACATGACCAAAACGGTCCTGTCCGATCCAACCTTGACGCAACGCGTGTTACGCCTGGCCAATAGTGCGATGTATTCGGCATTTGGACAGAGCGTCAATACAGTTTCAAAAGCCGTCATCGTACTGGGTACCGAAACTATCGGCCATCTTGCCCTGGGTTTGAAGCTGATCGACGGTTTGACTGCAGCATCGCTGGGTAGCTCGAATACCCGCAATGAAATGGAAAAAGCCGTGCTGGCCGGGCAAATCACGCGGCAAGTCGCTGCATCACTGACGCGGCGCGACACGGAAGAGGCGGTCGTTTGCTCAATACTCCATTCGCTTGGGCGGTTGATGATGTCGTTTTATTTGCCGGAACAGTGGGCGCAGGTGCAGGCACACGCTGTTGCAAAAGGCATGGCTGAGAATGAAGCCGCGCACGAAGTCCTGGGTTTGGCGCTGGATGAAATCGGACGCACGATTGCCAAGCGCTGGGGCTTGCCAGGCGAGCTGGTCAATAGCTTGAACGAAATGCCGCCGCGCATCGCCAGCGGCATTTCGCATGAGCCGCTCGAGCATGCCGAATGGCTGGCAGCCATCTCAACCATGTCGACCCGCTGTGCCGGTGTGTTGTGCGAAAACGAAAGCACTGCCGTGCCGGATCTGGCGCAAATTGCCGAAAATTATGCGGAAATGCTGGGGCTGGATGCAGCGGCTGTTCTTGCCGCCGTTGACACTGCACAGGTAGTTGCGCGGGAAGAATTGCTGCTGGCACGCGAGGAAAAACCGGAGCATGAACCGGAGACGCAACTATCGCTGCCCCTAGGCAAACCTGCAGATGCGATCAATATCCTCAAGCGCGGCGTGGGTGACATGCGTGATGGAGTTGTCACGACCAGCAGCGGCCAATTGATGGCAGTCGCGTTGGAAACCGTTTATCAAGGCATGGGCTTGAGCCGGGCCGTGGTCTTCCTGCGAAATCATGACGAAGGAAGATATATTGCGCGCATGTGTTTTGGCGAAGGTGCCGAGGAATTATTGCCGCGCCTGACGTTTAATGATGCATATCAACCTGACGTTTTTCATGCTGCATTGGCGAACGATAAAATGATTTTTGTCGAAGATGCGCTGGCGCCGGGTTTCGTCAACAAATTGCCACGCTGGTGGCGCGATGAGTTGGGCGCTGCGCGCAGCTTCATGATTTTGCCCTTGATGCTCAACTTTCACCCGGTAGGATTTATCTATGGTGATTGGGATGCGTCTGCGCCCGCCAGCAAAATTGCTGCAAGTGAAGTGGTCTTGCTGGATGAATTGCGCGCGCTGGTGGTCAAGGGCATAGAGCGTCGCTGCCATGCGGAGCCCGCCTGGGCAAAGGCCATGCATTAAGTAAACTATTGGGGTCGGAGTCGAATTAAAATAGTCTGCATTATTCTGCCTTGTTGAGACTATGGCCCGGCTTCCCCGACTCGTCATCCCCAATCAGCCGCATCATGTCATCCAGCGCGGAAATGACGGGCAACTGATATTCCGCGACACGGCTGATCACGAACTGTTTTTGAGCCGCCTGAAAGACGGGGCCAGGCAGTTCAAGGTCGCCATACACGCCTATGTGCTGATGCCTACGCACCTGCATTTGCTGGCGACCCCTTCCGACCTCGAGGGATTGGGGCGGATGATGCAATGGATAGGGCGTCATTACGTGCCCTATTTCAATCAAAAATATGCGCGTGCCGGCACCTTGTGGCAGGGGCGGTACAAGGCCGCCGTCATCGATGCGCAGCGCTACTTCATCACCTGCTGTGCCTATATCGAACTCAATCCAGTCAGGGGCGGGCTGGTGCAGATGGCCGGCGATTATCCATGGTCGAGTTACCAACACCATGTAGGCGTCAAATCCGATCCGATCATTTCCGATCATCCGCTTTACTGGTCGCTGGGGAATACGCCATTCGAGCGGGAAGCCGCCTACAAGACCCTGGTGGAGCAGGGCGTGAATGAAGAAGATGTGCGTATTTTGACTGAAGCCACATTGAAAGGCTGGGCATTGGGGGCAGAGCAATTTCAGCTTGCGCTGGAAAAGCAGACGCAACGCCGAGTTCGGCAAGCCAAGCGGGGTCGGCCGCGCAGCAGTGTGGCGCCGACATAAGAACAGGTTGCAGGCGCCAGCCGATTTCATGCTGAATTCACTCTGTCCCCAATATAAAAATTGACGATTCCCACTGGCATTAATTTTACTCTGACCCTTTTTATTGAGGTTGAATTTACTGCTGCGCTGCACTATCCTTCAGGCTCAACTTGAAAAGTAGTGGAGAAGGCTATGCACGCGCAAGGTTTGTACGATCCGGCTAATGAACATGATGCTTGTGGCGTAGGTTTTATCGCCCACATTAAAGGCCAAAAAAGCCATTCCATCGTTGAGCAAGGTTTGCTCATCCTGAAAAATCTCGACCATCGGGGCGCAGTCGGCGCCGACAAGCTGATGGGCGACGGTGCCGGTATTCTGATTCAGATTCCAGACCAGTATTTCCGCGAAGAGATGGCGCAGCAGGGCGTTACCCTGCCGCCACCGGGCGAATACGGCGTCGGCATGGTTTTCCTGCCCAAGGAACATGCTTCCCGCATCGCTTGCGAACAGGAAATCGAACGTTCGGTCCTCGCCGAAGGTCAAGTCGTGCTCGGCTGGCGCGATGTGCCGGTAGACACTGATATGCCGATGTCGCCTACCGTGCGCGACAAAGAGCCGGTAATACGCCAGATATTCATTGGCCGCGGCCAAGACATCATGGTCACGGATGCGCTGGAGCGCAAACTGTTCGTGATCCGCAAGGCCTCAGGTCATGCAATTCAAGCCCTGAACCTGTTGCACGGCAAGGAATTCTTCGTGCCGTCCATGTCTGCGCGCACTATCGTCTACAAGGGCTTGCTGCTGGCAGACCAGGTCGGCGAATACTATCAAGACTTGCAGGATCCGCGCTGCACATCGGCACTCGCTCTGGTGCATCAGCGTTTCTCGACCAATACTTTCCCGGAATGGCCGCTGGCACACCCGTATCGCCTGATTGCACATAACGGCGAAATCAACACCGTCAAGGGCAACTTCAACTGGATGCGCGCGCGCGAAGGCGTGATGAAGTCGGCCGTACTGGGCGACGATCTGAAAAAACTGTTCCCGCTGATTTATGAAGGCCAGTCCGATACCGCCTGCTTCGACAATGCGCTCGAACTGCTGGTGATGGCCGGTTATCCGGTAGCACAGGCCATGATGATGATGATTCCGGAAGCCTGGGAAAATCACACGCTGATGGATGAAAACCGTCGCGCTTTCTATGAATATCATGCTGCGATGATGGAGCCATGGGATGGCCCTGCCGCCATGGCCTTCACTGACGGTCGTCATATCGGCGGCACGCTGGACCGTAACGGCTTGCGTCCTGCGCGTTATATCGTCACTGACGACGATCTGGTCGTTATGGCATCTGAATCCGGCGTGTTGCCGATTCCAGAGTCGAAGATCATACAAAAATGGCGCCTGCAACCAGGCAAGATGTTCCTCATCGATCTGGATGCAGGTCGCATCATCGATGACAAGGAATTGAAGGACACCTACGCCAACGCCAAGCCATACAAGCAGTGGATACAGTCGGTGCGCATCAAGCTCGGCGAATTGAAAGCCGAGCCGGCTGAAGCCAAGCCTTTGCCAGCCCTGCTCGACATGCAGCAAGTGTTCGGCTACACGCAGGAAGACTTGAAATTCCTGATGTCGCCAATGGCCGCCAATGCGGAAGAAGCCACGGGCTCGATGGGCAATGACTCGCCGCTGGCCGTGATGTCGAACAAGGACAAGACGCTCTATAACTACTTCAAGCAATTGTTCGCGCAAGTGACGAACCCGCCTATCGATCCGATCCGTGAAGCGATGGTCATGTCACTGGTGTCGTTCATCGGGCCCAAGCCTAACCTGCTCGACACCAACAACATCAATCCACCGATGCGCCTGGAAGTGTCGCAACCCGTGCTCGACTATGCCGACATGGCCAAGCTGCGCAATATCGGCGCGCACACTGGCGGCAAGTTCAAATCGCACGAGCTGAACATCTGCTATCCGATCGCGTGGGGCAAGGATGGCATAGAAGCACGTCTGGCATCATTGTGTGCACAGGCGGTTGATGCGGTTCTGTCGGGCCACAACATCCTGATCATTTCGGATCGTAAGGTCGATGCTACCCAGGTCGCGATTCCGGCATTGCTGGCAACTTCGGCGATTCACTTGCATCTGGTTAGCAAGGGCATGCGTACCTCAGCCGGGCTGGTGGTGGAAACCGGTTCGGCGCGCGAAACGCATCACTTCGCATTGCTGGCGGGTTACGGCGCGGAAGCGATACATCCCTACCTTGCAATGGATACGCTGGCAGCCATGGCCAAGGACTTGCCGGGCGACTTGTCGCCTGAAAAAGCGATTGCCAACTTCCAGAAGGCAGTCGGCAAGGGCTTGATGAAAGTCATGTCGAAGATGGGTATTTCGACTTATATGTCGTACTGCGGTGCGCAGATTTTTGAAGCGATCGGCCTCAACAAATCGCTGATCGAAAAATACTTCAAAGGCACAGCTTCGAATGTCGAAGGCATAGGCGTGTTTGAAGTCGCCTAAGAAGCACTGCGCTTGCACAAGGCTGCATTCAGCGCCGATCCGGTGCTGGCCAATGCGCTCGATGCAGGTGGCGAATATGCCTACCGCGTACGCGGTGAAGAGCACATGTGGACGCCGGACGCGATCGCCAAGCTGCAGCATTCGACGCGCGCCAACAACTTCAGCAGCTATAAAGAATACGCGCAGATCATCAACGATCAATCCAAGCGTCACATGACGTTGCGCGGCTTGTTTGAATTCAAGTTCAATCCGGCTTCCGCGATTTCCATCGATGAAGTCGAGCCAGCCAAGGAAATCGTCAAGCGCTTTGCCACTGGCGCGATGTCGCTCGGCTCTATCTCGACCGAAGCGCACGCGACGCTGGCAATCGCGATGAACCGCATAGGCGGCAAATCGAATACCGGCGAAGGCGGCGAAGATACCAAACGCTACCGCTCTGAATTGCGCGGCATTCCTATCAAGGATGGCTCGACGCTGGCGTCGGTGATCGGCAAGGATGTGGTCGAAGTCGACATGCCTTTGCTGCCGGGCGATTCATTGCGCTCGAAGATCAAGCAGGTTGCATCGGGCCGTTTCGGCGTCACCACCGAATACCTGACTTCGGCTGAACAGATACAGATCAAGATGGCGCAAGGCGCAAAGCCGGGCGAAGGCGGCCAATTGCCGGGCCATAAAGTGTCCGAGTACATTGCGCGTCTGCGTTTCTCGGTA
>NZ_JAUSME010000073.1 GCF_030645555.1 Herminiimonas sp. | reverse complement strand
TCAGATTGAAGCAGGCGAAACGGCTATACGATTTTTTCAATTTTTCCTGTCCCGCAAACGAATCAAGGCTTCCTGCGCCACTGTCGCCAGCAATACGCCGTGCTGATTGTAGACATGCGCAAAACTCAGCCCGCGACCACCCGAGGCATTCGGGCTTTCCATAGTAAACAGCAACCAGTCATCCATGCGCAGCGGCCGGTGAAACCAGATCGTGTGATCGAGGCTGGCAAGCTGCAGGCGCGGATCAGTGATGCCTATACCGTGCGGTTGCAGCGCCGTCCACAACAAACCGTAATCCGATACATAGGCAAACAGGCTTTCATGGAGCAGCGGTTCATCGGCCAGCTGCATAGGTGCGCGCGCCCACATTTGCCGCGTCGCCGAACCCGGCTGGCCGCCGAAGATATTGTCCGTGGGATTGCTGCGGAAATCCACCGGCACAGGATAAAAGGGCAGGCCGGCGGCGCTGCCCTGCTGCTGCCATATTTTCAAACTCGATGGCAGCGTTTCGGGATCGAGCATCTCCGGCGCCGGCTTTTGATGCGACAAGCCTGTTTCAGCAATCTGGAACGAGGCCGACATCACGAAGATGCGGCGTCCCTCCTGCGAGGCGACCACGCGGCGCGTGCTGAAGGTGCCGCCATCGCGCACGCGTTCGACGTCGTAGTCTATCGGCAGCTGATGATTGCCCGGCAGCAGGAACATCGCATGCATCGAATGCGGGCGGCGCTCCGGCACCGTGAGGCCGGCGGCATACAGCGACTGCGCGAGCGCCTGTCCGCCGAACACATTCGGGCTGCCCATGAAATGACTTTGCCCGACAAACTGGTCCGCGCTGACTTGCTGCGGCGCCAGCAGACGGACAATTTCTTCGGTGTTGTACAACGTTTTATCCAGCATCGGATCCGTCACTTGTAAAAGGGCTCAGGCTTGCCAGACAGCGGCCACGATTTCATACGAACGCACGCGCGCCGCATGGTCGAAGATCATCGTATTGATGATGATTTCATCGGCTTGCGTGGCTTGCAGAAAGGCTTGCAGTTTCTCGCTGACGGTGGCGGCACTGCCTATGATGGAAGCGCGCAGCATCGACTCGACTGCAGTGCGCTCGTGCGGCAGCCATGCATCATCCATGTCCGCTACCGGCGGCGGCAATTTGCCCGGCGTGCCGCGCACCAGGCCCAGATGCATTTGCTGCTGCGACGTGGCCAGGCGCTGCGCTTCTGCATCGCTGTCGGCGGCAAAGATGTTGACGCCCACCATCGCATACGGCGCAGCCAGCGCTGCCGATGGGCGGAAGGTCTGGCGATACAGCTCCAGCGCAGTCAGCATGTAATCGGGTGAGAACTGGCCGGCAAATGCAAACGGCAAGCCGAGCTGGCCAGCCAGTTGCGCGCTATAGCTGCTCGAGCCCAGCAGCCAGACTGGAATATCCAGGCCCTGACCCGGTATCGCCTGCACCTGCGCGTGACTGCCGGCCGGCTGCAGGAATGCGCGCAACTCTTGCAGCTGCCGCGGAAATTCGCTGCCGTCGTCGCTGCCGCCATTTACCAATTCGCGCCGCAACGCACGCGCGGTCGCCTGGTTGGACCCGGGCGCGCGTCCGAGGCCGAGATCGATGCGGCCCGGATACAGCGAAGCCAGCGTGCCGAATTGTTCGGCGATCACCAGCGGTGCATGATTGGGCAGCATGATGCCGCCGGAACCTACGCGTATCGTCCTGGTGCCGCCGGCCACATAGCCGATCACCACCGAAGTCGCCGCGCTGGCAATGCCGGGCATGCTGTGATGCTCGGCCAGCCAGTAACGCGTGTAGCCCAGCTGCTCTGCATGCTGCGCCAGATCAAGCGAACGATGGAAGGCATCGGCAGGCGTTCCGCCCACCAGTATCGGCGATAAATCAAGTACGGATAAGGGTGTGTTTTTCAGGGATTTCATCAGCGGCTATCGGTCAGGCAAGACAGACAGCATACCGTGTATCGGCAATTCCAGCCGGGCGCCGCTGCGGCCTTATCGTTGCGCTCATGCTTATGGATTCGACTGTGCATCAACATATTTATTACAAAATATGCAGGCAAGCTTCATGTAAATTTTTCAAAAACCGCATTCCGCATCTTTTGTCTGCCATATACGGCAAATAAGTCTTACCATTTAGCGTTACGCTCACTACAATCGAACGACGCAATCTTTACCACAGGAGGTCGATATGTTTTTTACCCGCGCTATCCTTGTTTCCACTTTGCTCGCGACACTGTTAATTGGCTGCAATAAGGTTGACACCCCGCCTACCCCTACACTCGGTGGCGCTACCGGCTCAGTCGCCGCGCCCGCAAGCACGCTGCCGCCGTCGGATGCAAAACTGCCGGCAGCACAAGCCGGCACCACTCCTGACAGCGGCAATGCCAGCGGCCCCTCGCAAGCCACATCCAGGCAATTAAGCAACGAGCAGGAATCTACTGCGATGCCTTTGCCCGGCCAGGTCAACAATCACTCGACCGCCAATCCGACTGGCGAAAAAAAGTAAGCTCCGCACTTAAAAAACAAAACCCGCCTGAGGTCCGGCGGGTTTTGTTTTTGCTGCAGCAAAATATAGGCCACCAGCCGGCAGGCAGGTTCACGCCAGCAAGCGCACCGTGAATTCCGTGCCCACCCCTTCTTCGCTTTTTACCGTGATGGTGCCGCCGTAACGGGCCACCAGCGTGTAGCTGATAGACAGGCCGAGTCCGGTGCCGCCTTGCCGCTTGGTGGTGAAAAACGCATCGAAGACGCGCGCCAGATCCTTTTTCCTGATGCCGGCGCCGGTATCGGCAACGCTGATCGTGACGCCGCGTGCGCCAGCCTCATCGGCCCAGTCCCGGCTCTCTATCGTCAGGCGGCCGCCATCCTTCATCGCATGTATCGCATTCGTGCACAGGTTGATCAATACCTGCTGCAGCTCGCCGCGGTTGATTTGCACCGCCAGCGTGGCATGCTGCTGATGCACGACCTCGATGCGGCTCTGGTTGAGCAGGTGACGCACCAGCACCAGCGTATCGGCCACCACTTCATCGACCGCGATGGTTTCCACATAGCCGGCGAATTCACCCGGGCTGGCGAACTGCAGCAGCTTGGTGACGATGGTATTGATCCGGTGTATCTGCTGGTCCATCAATTGCAATTCACCCTGCACCGGTTTGGCTGCGGCACCCAGCGTATCGCGCAGCACATCCAGGTTGCCCTGCAATACCGCGACCGGATTGTTGATTTCATGCGCCACGCCGGCCGTGATTTCGCCTATCGCCGCCAGCTTCTCGGCCAGCACCAGTTGCTGTTGCGCCTTGACGAGCAGCTTGTTGGTTTTTTCCAGTTCTATCGTGCGCTCAACCACCTTGCGATCAAGCTGATCGCCCCAGGCCTTGAGTTCCTCATTCTGCTTTTGCACGGTATCGAGCAATTCATCCAGGTGATGCGACAGGCTGCCCAGCTCGTCGCGCGTCTGCGTGCCGCCGGTGCGCGCATGCATATCGCCCTGCTCGACGGCAGTCATCGTGCGGTTCATGCTGGTCAGCGGGCCGTAGATATCGCGCGCCACGCGCAGCGAGAAATACACGCCACCTATGCAGATCAGGATGAAGAGCGTGGCCAGCAAGGCAATCGCGGCTTCCTTGGCGCGCCGGAAGGGCGCTTCCAGATAACCGACATACAGCATGCCGACCCGCTTGCCGAAGCTGTCGGTGATCGGTTCATAGGCCGAGATATACCAGTCATGCACGACGAAGGCGCGATCCAGCCAGGTCTTGCCGTCATTGAGCACATGATTGCGCACGATTTGCGAAGCACGCGTACCCAGTGCGCGCTTGTTGCCGAACAGGCGCACATTGGTGGCGATGCGTACATCATCGATGAACAGCGTCGCCGTGCCGGCACTGCCTTCCGGCAGCGAGCCGTCGGCATAGACCAGGCTGTTGATGGTATCGACAAAGCCGAGGTTCTGGTTCAGCAGCATGCCGCCTTCCAGCACGCCCAGCAACTTGCCGTCGGTGTCGAACACCGGCGTTGCCGAGTGAATCATCATGCCGCTTTTTTCAGCAGTTTTTTTAGTCGGCGTTGCGTTCGGCGTGTTGAGCAATTCCAGATAAGCCTGCTGGGCCACGCTATCGTTGATCTGCCTTAATTGCGCTTCCGTATAAATATCGATCGCCGTCGCCTTGGCTCCCTCCAGCGAACTGCGGACTACCGGCCAGCCGGCGTTATCGATCGCCAGCGCCGCCTGTTTGCCGTTCGACGATACTTGCACATGGCCGCCGGCATCGAGGAAGTTCAGGAAATCCAGCCCGAGCGTCTTGTGCTTTTCCGTCAGCATCAATTGCAGGCGGGCGCGATCGCCTTCCCTGACAGTCGTGACCAGCGGATGCGAATCGCCCAGGCTGGCAACATCGAGACCTATCTTTTCCCTGACGTGGATGAAATATTCGTGCGCCACCGTCAGGTCGCTGCTGACCTTGAAGGTAAGCAGGCGATCGTAATACGCTACGCCCCAGTACGAAATCAGCGAAAAGAGTATCGGCAATACGGTGAGGAAGGGCACCAGCGCGACCAGCAGCAAGCGGGTCCGGACCGAAGTATTGGCCAGGAAGCGCAGCGCAAACATGTGCTGGAAAAAGCGGCGCAGGGCAGACAATCCTATACGCCCCACTCGGCGCATTTGCGCTCCAGGGTCTTGCGCGAAATGCCCAGGCGGCGCGCGGCTTCTGTCTTGTTGGCGCCGGCTTCCGCCAGGATTTTCAGTATGTGCCGCTTCTCTACGGCTTCCAGCGAGGTGTCGCCATCGCCGTCGTCCGCAGTGCCGGCATGCATGGTGCCGGATGCGACATCGGGGATGCTGCCGAGTATCAGCCAGCGCTCGATCAGATTGCGCAGCTCGCGCACATTGCCCGGCCACGAATAGGACGCCATGGATGCCAGCAAGGCGCTGTCGGGCTGCTGGCCCGGCACGCCTAGCTGCTGCGACAATTGCCGCACGAAATAAGCCGCCAGCGCCGGAATGTCATCCGCACGCTCGCGCAGCGGCGGCATGTGGAGTTGCACCACGTTCAGGCGGTAGTACAGGTCTTGCCGAAAGCGGCCTTCGCGCACCGCTTCCTCGACATTGCGGTTGGTGGCGGCAATGACGCGCACATCGACCGGGATTTCGCGCTCGGCGCCGACCGGACGGATTTTTTTCTCTTCCAGCACGCGCAGCAATTTGACCTGCATGGCCAGCGGCAATTCCGCGACCTCGTCGAGGAACAGCGTGCCGCCCTGCGCATAGAAAAACAAACCCTCGCGCGACGATGCGGCGCCGCTGAAGGCGCCTTTGACATGGCCGAACAATTCGCTCTCGATGATATCGGGCGCCACTGCACCGCAATTGATGGGCACGAAATGGTTGGCGGAGCGGCTGCTCAGATAATGCATCGCGCGCGCAGCGATTTCCTTGCCGGTGCCGGATTCGCCGGTGATCAGCACGGTACTCGGCACGCTCGCCAGGCGCTTGATCGCGGCGCGTATCGGTTGCAGCGCGACGGAATTGCCGACCAGGCCATCGACGCCCAGATCGACGTGATAATCCAGCTCGCGGCGCAGGACGAAATTCTCGCGGCGCAAATGGGTGCGATCGAAGCAGCGCCCGATCGCGCTCAGTATCTGGTTGACGCGAAACGGCTTGAGCAGAAAATCGGCAGCGCCGGCGCGCAATGCGCGGATCGCGGTTTCCAGGTCGGCAAAGGCAGTGATCAAGACCACGTCATTGTGCAAACCCAGTTCACGGATTTCCTGCAGCCAGTCGACGCCGCATTTGCCGGGCAGGGAATTGTCGAGAATGATCAAATCGAAATGACTCTGGCCCAGCAAGACGCTGGCCGCTTCCACCGATTCGACTGCTTCCACCCGGCTGCAACGGCCGACCAGCGTGCGCTGCAAGAAACTGCGCATGCCGGGCTCGTCATCGACGATCAGGATAGAACGCTCCTGCCAGCCGCCGAAGGCCTCGACAAACGGTTCATCTGTTTCAGTATTGCTGGGGGTTGCTGCAGTCATGTTGAATTCTATGCGGATAGCCACGGGGGAATGAGCGATTCTTTCTTATACACCCGTATTTGTCCATCCTGCTTATGGGCTAGCTGTTTGCAGTGCCGGCATGCGCGCATGCAGACTGGCGCGGTTTTGAAGCGTGAGATTCAGATTGAAAAAAGCGAGGGCCGACAGGCGCCTCGCTTTTATTGCCGGCTACAAAGGCTCTTAATGGAACAGGGCCAGCGACTTTTGCAGGGTAGACCAGACCCCCCATGCCAGCGGAATCGCGACATACGCCCAGAACAGGACGAGGATGGCAGGGTTGGACGGCTGGGCCTGTGCTTGATGTGTGCTCATGAATATTATCCTTTTAGCGAATTCGTAATACGCGCATTACGCGGCAGCAGGCTGCATCGTGCTGGTCGATGTTACGGACGGTGCGACTGGCGGGTGTGCCGCCTCGTCGCGCATATAGTGTTTTGCATGGACCGGCTTGACGAGCAGGTTGCAAATGAAGCCGACCACCAGCAGACCCGCCATGATGTACATCGTCACTTCATAGGCCTGGCCCTTGGGCACGCCCTGGTCAATCTGGTATTGACGGATATAGTTGACCAGCACCGGCCCGAATACGCCGGCGGCCGACCACGCAGTCAGCAAACGGCCATGTATGCCGCCGACAAATTTGGTGCCGAACAGATCGGCCAGGTAGACCGGGATAGTGGAGAAGCCGCCGCCGTACATGCTGACGATGATCGCGTACAAGCCGACAAACAAGGCCACGCTGCCGCTATGGCCGGCGTATGGAACCGCAGCGTAAAGCACGGCGCCGAACAGGAAGAAAACGAAATAGGTAGTCTTGCGGCCGAGATAGTCCGATGCCGACGACCACAGGAAGCGTCCGCCCATATTGAACAGACTCAGCAAGCCGACAAAACCGGCAGCTGCGGCAACCGAAACCGTACCCTTGAAGGTTTCCTGGATCATCACCGATGCCTGTCCAAGCACGCCTATGCCGGCGGTGACGTTGAGGCACAGTACCAGCCACAGCAGGTAGAACTGCGGTGTCTTCATCGCCTGATCGATATGCACGTGCTGCCGGGTGATCATCTTGTTCTCGACCACAGGCGGTGTCCAGCCGGCTGGTTTCCAGTCCGGTGCCGGGATGCGTATCGTCAGCGCGCCTATCATCATCGAGATGAAGTACAGCACGCCCATGACGACAAAGGTTTCCACCACGCCGACCGAGCTTGCGGTCTTGAAATGATCCATCAGCAAAACCGATAACGGTGCGCCTATCATCGCGCCGCCGCCGAAGCCCATGATCGCCATGCCCGTCGCCATGCCGCGCCGATCCGGAAACCATTTGATCAGCGTAGACACTGGCGACACATAACCGAGTCCCAGGCCTATCCCGCCGATGACGCCATAGCCCAGATACACCAGCCATATCTGATGCAGCGAAACGCCGATCGCGGAAATGAGAAAGCCGCCGCCGAAACAGCAGGCTGCCGCGAACATCGTCAGGCGCGGCCCGACTTTTTCCAGCCATTTGCCGCCGAAGGCAGCTGCCAGGCCGAGGAAAACGATGGCCAGGCTGAAGATCCAGCCCAGCGTGGTGAGCTTCCAGTCGTCCGGTGCCGGACTGTCTATGCCTATGGCCTTGGAAAGCGGGCCATTGAAGACGCTGAATGCATACGCCTGTCCGATGCACAGATGAACCGCCAGTGCGGCCGGCGGCACCATCCACCGGTTGAAGCCGGGAGCGGCGACACTTCTGTCTTTCGCGAAAAATTCAAACATGTGAAATCTCCTTTGATCTTGTTCACAGCATTCATGTGCTGCGATGTTTTTTTAGCGATGCGTGATGCATCAACCATGGCGAAATTTTTTCACCAGCGGCGATCTATAGGCAATCCACATGCCAGCACATAATCAGGCATCAAGTCCTTGATTCATATGGCTATCTTCAAATACGCGAAATGCGCACAGCGACAATTTGACCCTGTGCCGCGACAATTTGACCACGGGCTGGCTCAAGCCTGCCGGCCTTGTGCCGGCTTCAGGCGACCGGCCGATAATCGCGCTTCCCCTGGGCCGGCTCTCATGGGAAACTGTCGCCATCACTGAATAAATGAAAAGGCAAGATCATGGCTAAGAAAGAAGAACTGGATCCGGAAACGCTGGCGCTGATCAACTGGTGCATAGAAGTGGAAGGCTTTCTGGTGGCCGGCGGCGCGACCATGGCCGAGGCGCAGGATCATATAGAAGAGCAGATCGAATGGTTCACCGACCAGTTCTACGATGGCTTGACGCCGGAAGAAGCGGCGAAGGAAGCGCTGGCCTGAAGAGCGGCCTTGAATCAAAAGACCAATTGAAAGATGCAGACAGGCCATCGAATTGCCGCTTCGATGGCCTGTTTGCCATTGGAACCCGGAAGTTCGCGGCGGGTTCCGGCATCGCACGGAAAATCGTTATTACTTTTAACGACATAACGATTACAATAAGAAAAATTAGCGGCGACTGCCGTTTTAACAGGATGGATTTTTCGTGAACAAGCCTGCCACACCGATCAAGCTCGAAGGTTTATCCAAGCCGCGCGGCAAGCGCTGGGATCACCTGGAACTGCTGGAACGCATTGATGCCTCCGGCTCGATCTCGGCTGCAGCCACGGCGATGGGCATGAGTTACAAGGCTGCATGGCAAGCCGTGGAAGCCATCAACAACCTGTCGCATGAACCTCTGCTCGTGCGACAGCCGGGCGGCAGCACGGGCGGCGGCACTTGCCTGACCGAATATGGACGCCGCCTGGTCGCCACCTATCGCCGCCTGGAACAGGAATGGGCCAGCGCCCCCGCCGCCATCGGTCGCTCGATGAACGACTTCGACCAGTACTACCGGATGACTAGGAGATTCGATATGCAAACCAGTGCGCGCAACCAGTTTCTCGGCACTGTAAAAGCCGTCACACTGGGCGCGGTGAATGCGGAAGTGATACTCGATATAGGCAATGGCGAAGAACTGGCCGCCATCATCACGAATGACAGCGCCGAACATCTGGGGCTGGAAATCGGCAGTGAAGCCTATGCACTGATCAAGGCGCAATGGATCATTCTGGCGGTGGATGAAAACATCAAGACCAGCGCCCGCAATTGCCTGCGCGGCACCGTGGTGCGCTGCCAGGAAGGCGCGGTCAATGCCGAAGTGGTGATCGAACTGCCGGGCGGCAAGACCGTCGCTTCCATCATTACGAATGAAAGCGTCAAGGTGCTCGGCCTCAAAGAAGGCGTACGCGCTGCTGCACTGATCAAGGCTTCGCACATCATCCTGGCCGTGCCTGCCTGACGCTTTTTCAACCTGCCTATTCCAACACCATGAAAAAAATCTCTTGCGCTTTTATCGCCGGTTTGCTGTCGCTGGGCTTGTCCGCATCTGCCTTTGCTGAAGAAGTCCAGGTCGCCGTCGCTGCCAACTTTACTGCGCCGATGAAAGCCATCGCGACTGATTTTGAAAAGGCGAGCGGCCATAAAGTCGTGGCGACTTTCGGCGCGACCGGCAAGTTTTATGCGCAGATCGTCAATGGCGCACCGTTCGACGTCTTCCTGGCGGCCGATGATGAAACGCCTGCCAGGCTGGAAAAAGAAAGCGGCACCGTCGCCGGTTCCCGCTTCACGTATGCCATCGGCAAACTGGTGCTGTGGTCGGCCAAGCCTGACTTTGTCGATGCCAGAGGTGAGGTGTTGAAGAAGATGGCTTTTGCGCATCTGGCGCTGGCCAATCCGAAGCTGGCGCCTTATGGCCTGGCAGCGGAAGAGGCCATGAAAAAACTAGGCGTGCATGACGCGCTGCAAGCGAAATTCGTGCAGGGTGACAGCATAGGCCAGACCTTCAGCTTCATTTCCACCGGCAATGCGGAACTCGGCTTCGTCGCCTTGTCGCAAGTCTATGAAGCTGGCAAGATCAAGTCCGGCTCCGGCTGGATCGTTCCGGCCAACCTGCACAGTCCTATCCGCCAGGATGCGGTCATCCTGAGCAAAGGCAAAGACAACAAGGCGGCCGCTGCCTTGCTCGACTACCTGAAATCGGAGCCGGCAAAAGCGCTGATCCGCTCCTACGGCTACGCGCTGTAACCACCATCTAGCAAAGGCGCAGATTGCTGAACGACCCCAACCTCGGCGCAGTCATCCTGACGCTGAAACTTGCGAGCCTCACCACCATCATCTTGCTCGTCATAGGCACGCCGCTCGCATGGTGGCTGGCGCGTACGCGCTCCTGGCTGAAGGGTCCGGTAGGCGCGCTGGTGGCATTACCCATCGTGCTGCCGCCTACCGTCATCGGCTTTTATCTATTGGTCACGCTGGGGCCGAACGGACCGCTCGGTCAACTCACGCAAGCCCTCGGCCTGGGCACGCTACCGTTCAGCTTTGCCGGGCTGGTCGTAGGCTCGGTTTTTTACTCGATGCCGTTTGTCGTACAACCGATACAGAATGCATTTGAAGCCATAGGCGAGCGCCCGCTCGAAGTCGCGGCGACCCTGCGCGCCTCGCCGCTGGATGCTTTTTTCAGCGTTGTGCTGCCGCTGGCAAAACCCGGCTACCTGACCGCAATCGTGATGGGCTTTGCGCATACGGTAGGCGAGTTCGGCGTGGTGTTGATGATAGGCGGGAATATCCCGAACGAGACGCGCCTGATCTCGGTCCAGATCTACGACCATGTGGAAGCGCTCGAATATGCGCAGGCGCACTGGCTGGCCGCCGGCATGGTGGCGTTTTCGCTGCTGGTGCTGATCGCGCTGTATACATTGAACCCGACCGGACGGCGCAGATGAAATACTGCATCGATCAACTGCAAATACGCTTCAAGCTCGGCTACGCTGCTTTCTCGCTCGATGTCGACCTGACTCTGCCGGGTCACGGCATCACCGCATTCTTCGGCCCCTCGGGCTCGGGCAAGACTACTTGCCTGCGCGTCATCGCCGGCCTGGAACGTGCGACCGACACCTATCTGCTCATCAATGGCGACCTGTGGCAAGACGATGCGAAAGGCATCTTCCTGCCTGTGCACAAACGCACTCTGGGTTATGTCTTTCAGGAAGCCAGCCTGTTTGCGCATCTGGATGTGCAGCGCAATCTGGAATATGGGATGCGCCGCATCGCGGCAGCCGAGCGCCATGTTGCGCTGGACCAGGCGATCGCCTTGCTCGACATCGGCCATCTGCTGCAGCGCAAGCCGGACAAACTGTCGGGCGGCGAACGACAGCGCGTCGCCATCGCCCGCGCGCTGGCGACCAGCCCGCGCATATTGTTGATGGATGAACCGCTGGCGGCGCTAGATGCAAGGCGCAAGGCGGAAATCATGCCGTATCTGGAACGGCTGCATGACGAACTCGAGATACCGGTGCTGTACGTCAGCCATGCGGCCGATGAAGTCACGCGGCTGGCCGATCATCTGGTGCTGCTTGATGAAGGCAAAGTGCTCGCCAGCGGCACGAGCGATGATTTGCTGACGCGGCTGGACCTCGATGTGGCGCACGGCGACGCTGCCAGTGCCCTGGTAACGGCGACCATCAGTGCGCATGATCCCGACTACCATTTGACCTCGGTGGTCTTTCCCGGCGGCCAGCTCTTGCTGCCGCAGCAAAGCGCCAGCATAGGACGGCAGGTGCGCATACGCATACAGGCGCGCGACGTCAGCTTGAGTCTGGCGCCGCAACGCGACAGCAGCATATTGAATACGGTGGCGGCAACGGTGACGGAATTATCCGCCGATGCAGTCGGTCAGGTGATGGTCGGTCTGGATGCCAATGGCACGCGGCTGCTGGCGCGCATTACCAGCAAGTCTTGCGTGGCGCTGGATCTGGCGCCCGGCAAGCCGGTCTATGCGCAGATCAAGGGAATAGCGATACTGAAATAACCTGCCCGCGATCAAATCGCGGTCTTGACCTGGCCGAAAGCTTCCGACAGCAGCAGAATTTTTCCGGTATCGGTGGAATCGTAACCAGCCAGGCCGTTGATGACCTTGCGGAAATAACCGGACTGGACGACTTCGATCACCAGTTGTATCAGCGGATCTTCCATGATCGCCAGCGGCAAGGCCAGGAAATAACGCTCGCGTATCAGCGGGATGAAGTCCAGACCAAAGCGCTGCGCCGCCGTTTGCACGCCCACACCCACATCCGCCATCCCGCTCGCAATATAAGCCGCCACCGCCGAATGGGTGAACTCGTTGCTTTGATAACCTTCTATATCGAACGGCGAAACATTGGCGCCCGCCAGCATCAATTCCAGCAACATGCGCGTACCGGAGCCGACCTGGCGATTGACGAAACGCACGCCGGGGCGCGTCAGATCCTGCAGGGTCTGGATTTTTTTCGGATTGCCCGGCGCCACGAACAAGCCCTGGGTGCGCACCGCCAGATGGATCAAACAATGTTCGCGCGGATTGAGCCATTGCGTATAGCGCTCGACCGCCTTTTTCTCGAACTCTCCCAGCGGTACGTGAAAGCCCGCCAGATCGCACTCGTTGCGCGACAGGGCCGCCACCGCATCGGTACTGTTGCGGTAGCGCAAATCAACCGGTAAATCCGCTTCCGTCAATTGGTGCAGCAAGGCATCGACCGCAAAACCATGGCTGGCATCGAGCCGTATCGGCTTGGTCTTGCCGACTATGGTTTTGCCAATTTCGGTTTCCAGCTCCGAAGCCAGGCTTTCCAGCGTAGGCGACAGGCGCGCACGGATACGCCGGTCGGCCCAGATCAGCTTTTCCGCCAGCGGCGTCAGGGTCGTACCGCGGCCGCGATCGGTATTGAGCAAAGCGGTGCCAAACAGCTTTTCCGCTTCGCGCAACAAACCCCAAGAATAACGGTAGGACAAATCGACCAGGCGCGCCGCCTTGGAGATGGAGCCGGTTTTCTGGATAGACATCAGCAAGCTGAGTAAAACGGCCGTATCCAGCGGCGTATCCGCGCTGTGTGTGATTTCCCAATGAGGGTTGATG
Source organism: Herminiimonas sp. (assembly GCF_030645555.1). GTDB lineage: Bacteria > Pseudomonadota > Gammaproteobacteria > Burkholderiales > Burkholderiaceae_D > Oxalicibacterium. Next base: position 1,015 of record NZ_JAUSME010000073.1, on the reverse strand, counting down.
ACGACTTTAAACATATGTCAAAAAAAGCCTATAAGGCATCCGCGTCAATTTTATGGGTATGCAAAAGATAGCCTATTGAAGCCTGTCTTTCCTAGTGCTACCTTCCACATATTGCAAAGGTTCGCCTGCAAACTATATGCTATCAAAAACATATATACAAGATAAATTTAACAAGGAAGCAGTATGGTTTCTTTCGATTTCACGACCTCGCGGCATAGGGCATCGACGTCGTTCACAGGAGTCTCTTCATGAGCGCTGAAAACACTTTCGATATGGCGGCGGTTGTATCCATCATCGCCCAACGTAAAGCCATGCCCGGCGCCATGCTGCCTATTTTGCATGAGATACAAAATGCGATTGGTTACATTCCACCCAGCGTCGTGCCCGACATCGCCGATGCGCTGAATGTCTCGCGCGCCGAGGTGCATGGGGTGATCACATACTATCATTTCTTCCGCCAGCATCCAGCCGGCAAACACGTCGTGCAAATCTGCCGCGCCGAAGCCTGCCAGGCGCGCGGCTGCGAATCCCTGGTCGATCACGCAAAAGAATTGCTCGGTTGCGATTTCCATGAAATCACCGATGACGGCACCTTCTCGCTGGAAGTTGTTTACTGCCTCGGCCAGTGCGCCAGCGGCCCCGCGATCCAGATCGACGACGATTTGCACGCGCGCGTCTCCAGGGAAAAATTCAACCGCCTGATCCAGGCGAAACGGGGTGTGCAATGACTGCAGTTAAAACAGTAACCATTTTTGTCCCGCGCGACTCGACCGCGATCGCCCTCGGCGCCAACGAAACCGCTGCCGCCATCGCACGCGAAGCAAAAGCGCGCGGCATAGCCATCAAACTGGTGCGCAACGGTTCGCGCGGCATGTTCTGGCTGGAGCCGCTGGTTGAAGTGGCGACCGATGCCGGCCGTATCGCTTTCGGCCCGATAGAAGAGCATGAAGTCGCCGCTTTGTTCGACGCCAACTTCACCGCCGGCGGCAAGCATGCCAAGTCGCTCGGCTTGACC
>NZ_JAUSME010000280.1 GCF_030645555.1 Herminiimonas sp. | reverse complement strand
CAGACCGGGCGCGTGACCGATATCGAATACATGCGCATCGACCCCGCTTACTGCCGCTATCTGCTGAAGATGGCGTCCCTGTCGCCCAATGAGGATTTGCAGGAAATAGGCGTGAAACTGCAGGAGGTTTTTTTTGGCGAGGAAGGCTTGTTCGTGCGCGCCGAGCCCAAGCCGCCCTTGCTGGCGCGCCTGACCGAGCCCGCAGCGCCAGCATCAGCACCTCCGGCACCCGCAACAACGGCACCGGTCACAGGACATGAGGCAGAGGATGCGGTCGATCGCGGCTATATAGGACGCCTGCGTTAAGCTGTTTTTGTCGTGCTGCCACAAAATCAGAATTGATCTTCATCCAGCGCCAGCACGCCACTGCTGCCGGTAACAATCGCCGTGCGGTATCCGCCCGCCTGCGATAAATAATGATCGGCAAAGAAACGCGCAGTCACTATCTTCGCTTGATAAAAGCTGGCATCGCCTTGCGCCGCATCGCACTTGTGTTGCGCAATCAGGGCCGCGCGCGCCATTTGCCAGCCGCCGAGCACGATGCCGGCCAGCTTCAGATACGGCACGCTGCCGGCAAACACACCCTTGATATCGGATTGAATGTTCGCTATCACATAGGCAACGACGTCTTCCAGCGCAGTAGTGGCCGCCGCCAGATGATGGCTGATCGCCTGCAGGTCGGCGGATGAAGTCGCCGCCAGCTCATCTGCCGTGGCGCGCACGCGGCCTATTATTTCGATAGCCACCGCGCCGCCATCGCGCACCGTCTTGCGCCCGACCAGGTCGTTGGCCTGGATCGCCGTCGTGCCTTCGTAGATCGTCAGGATGCGCGCGTCGCGATAGTATTGCGCGGCGCCGGTTTCTTCTATGTAGCCCATGCCGCCATGGATCTGCAAACCGGTGGACGCCACATCGATCGCCATCTCGGTCGCCCAGCCCTTGATGACGGGCACCAGGAATTCATAAAAGGCCTGATTCGCGCTGCGCACTTCTGCCTCGGCGTGATGGTGTGCGATATCGAATGCAGCCGCACCCACATAGGCCAGCGCACGCGCTGCTTCTATCTGCGCGCGCATAGACATCAGCATGCGCCGCACATCGGGTTGATGGATGATAGACACTGCAGCAGCCGAACCGTCCAGGTCTTTCGACTGCACTCTATCCTTCGCATACGCCACCGCTTTTTGATAGGCGCGCTCGGCCACCGCGATGCCCTGCATGCCGACCGCAAAGCGCGCCGCATTCATCATGATGAACATGGTTTCGAGGCCGCGATTTTCTGTACCGACCAGCGTGCCTGTCGCGCCGCCGTGATCGCCGAACTGCAAGACCGCAGTCGGGCTGGCCTTGATGCCCAGCTTGTGTTCTATCGAGACGCAGTAAGCATCGTTGCGCGCGCCCAGCGAACCATCTGCATTGACCAGGAACTTCGGCACCACGAACAGCGAAATCCCCTTCACCCCCTCAGGCGCATCGGGCGTGCGTGCCAGCACCAGGTGGATGATGTTCTCCGCCATATCGTGCTCGCCGTAAGTGATGAATATCTTGGTGCCGGAAATTTTATACGTGCCGTCGCCCTGCGGCACCGCGCGCGAGCGCACCATCGCCAGATCGGAGCCGGCCTGCGGCTCAGTCAGGTTCATCGTGCCGGTCCATTTGCCGGCAATGAAATTGGGCAGGAAGGTTTCCTTCTGCGCATCCGAGCCTGCCGTCATCAAGGCTTCGATCGCGCCATCAGTCAGCAGCGGACACAGCGCGAAGGAGAGATTGGCCGCATTCAGCATTTCCATGCATGGCGTGGCTACCAGCTTGGGCAAACCCTGGCCGCCAAAATGCACCGGATGCTGCACGCCTTGCCAGCCCGCGGCACCGTAAGCCTTGAATGCTTCCTTGAAGCCGGGCGTGGTGGTGACTACGCCATCCTTCCACGCGCTCGGGTGCCGGTCGCCAGCCTGATTGAGCGGCGCAATCACGGCGCTGCAAAAGCGCGCATTTTCTTCCAGCACCGCTTCTACCGTTTCCGGCGTCGCCTCTTCGCAGCCCGGCAAGGCATTGATGGCAGCCAGACCCGCCAGTTCGTTCATCACGAACAGCATGTCTTTCAACGGTGCGGTGTAACTCATGCAAAGCTCCTAAAGAAAATGGGCAGGACGATCAGGTAAATTGCAGTGTGCCAGAAAAAAACCCGCTCACACCACAACCTGCCTGCCCGTCCTGCCCACTTCTTACACAAACGGCAGTATCACCGTCTGCATGTGTTTCTTTTTAACCCAGTTCCGCCACCAGCTTGGGCACGATCTCGAACAGATCGCCGACGATGCCGTAATCGGCTACCGAGAAGATAGGCGCTTCCGGATCCTTGTTGATCGCAACGATCACTTTGGAATCCTTCATGCCGGCCAGATGCTGGATCGCGCCGGAGATACCGACTGCAATATACAAATCCGGGGCGACGATCTTGCCGGTCTGGCCGACTTGCCAATCGTTAGGAACGTAACCGGCGTCCACTGCTGCACGCGATGCACCCATCGCTGCGCCCAGCTTGTCGGCCAGCGGTTCGAGTATCTTGAAGCTTTCTTCCGAACCCATGCCGCGACCGCCGGAGACGACGATCTTCGCTGCCGTCAGTTCAGGACGCGCCGACGTGGCCAGCTCGCGCGAGACGAACGATGATTTGCCCGAGTCGGCAACCGCCGTCACGTTTTCAATGGTGGCCGAGCCACCTGCAGCGGCCGCATCGAAGGTCGTCGTGCGCACCGTGATGACCTTGATCGCATCGGACGACTGCACGGTCGCGATCGCGTTACCGGCATAGAAAGGACGCTCGAAGGTATCTGCTGAAACAACCTTGGTGATTTCGGAAATCTGCGCCACGTCGAGTTTGGCAGCCACGCGCGGCAGGATGTTTTTGCCGTAAGCCGTGGCCGGGGCCAGGATGTGCGAATAATTGGCAGCCAGCGCCAGCGCCTGTGCCGCAATGTTTTCCGCCAGTCCGTCGGCAAACTGCGCGCCGTCGGCTACCAGTACCTTGGCAACGCCAGCGATTTTTGCTGCGGCTTGTGCTGCAGCATCGGCTTGATGGCCGGCGATCAAGACGTGCACATCGCCACCGCATTGAATCGCGGCAGTAATCGTGTTCAGGGTGCTGCCTTTTAAAGTAGCGTTATCGTGTTCGGCAATGACAAGTGCGGTCATGATGATTTTCCTGTGATGTGATCATGGTCGGCGGCAGCGGCGCAATGCTGTTGGGCGATGCGCTTGCGGCTGCCGCGCTGATTAAATGACTTTGGCTTCGTTGCGGAGTTTTTCAACCAGCGTGGCGACATCCGGCACGATGATGCCGGCGGAGCGCTTGGCCGGTTCCGACACTTTCAGCGTTTTCAGGCGCGGCGTGACATCGACGCCCAGATCTTCCGGCTTGATGTTATCCAGCGTTTTTTTCTTCGCCTTCATGATGTTAGGCAGCGTCACATAACGCGGCTCGTTCAGGCGCAGGTCGGTGGTGATGATGGCAGGCAGCGTCAGCGCCACGATTTCCATGCCGCCATCGACTTCACGCGTGACCTTGACCTTGTCGCCATCGATTTCCACTTTCGATGCATACGTCGCCTGCGGCCAGTCCAGCAAGGCTGCCAGCATCTGGCCGGTCTGGTTGGCGTCGTCATCGATCGCCTGTTTACCCAGAATGATCAGTTGCGGCTGTTCCTTGTCGGCGATTGCCTTCAACAGCTTGGCCACGGCCAATGGCTGCAGCTCGACATCGGTTTCCACCAGGATCGCGCGGTCGGCGCCTATGGCCATCGCGGTGCGCAGGGTTTCCTGCGATTGCAGCACGCCGCATGAGACGGCAATGATTTCGCTGACCTTGCCGGCTTCCTTCAGGCGCGTCGCCTCTTCCACCGCGATTTCATCGAAAGGGTTCATCGACATTTTGACGTTTGCGATATCGACGCCGGATTGATCCGATTTGACACGTACCTTGACGTTGTAATCGACCACACGCTTGACTGGAACCAACACTTTCATAGCTCTGCCTTTGAAAAAATCAGAATGACATAAATACAAATTGGGGACGATTATAAACGCAAGTGACAGCCAGCCTGAGCGCCGCGCGCCTGGCCCCTGGCCCCCGCTTGCCGCTTGCAGCCGTGCAAACAACAAAAAAACCGCACGTGGCGGCAGGCGAAACAGGAGCGTAACTGGAAGGATATCGCGCCGCGACAGTGCGTGGCGGCACCAGCAAAAAGGCTATTTACACCTGCGGGCGCAGTCTTATTTGCGCTTCATGTAGAAGGTAAGCACATCGCCGTCCTGGCTTTGCTCCAGCAAATCGTTGCCGGTCTGTTTCGCAAATGCCTGGAAATCGCGCACCGAGCCGGGATCAGTCGCCTGCACGCGCAACACCTGGCCGGTCGTCATTTCCGCCAATGCCTTCTTCGTCTTCAAGATAGGCAAGGGACAGTTCAAACCCCGTGCATCGAGGTCCTTGGTAAATTCCATGGAATTTCTCTCACATCTGTACTGTTAAGTAATTCGGGCGATTCTACTCCCAAACGCCGGCGCATGATGCTTTGCCGCATACGCCCTATTACGGATTGACAGCGCTCTGTCAGCATGCAGCCGGCAAATGAAAACGGCAGTGTCGCCATGCGCTCACTGCCGCTGGTACTACCCGTTCATGACGCTCAGACGCGTTCGCCGACCCAAGCTGCAACGCCCTTCAGCGCTGCCGGCAAACCGCTAGGGTCGGTACCGCCGGCTTGCGCCATATCAGGCTTTCCGCCGCCCTTGCCGCCTACCTGTTGCGCGACAAAGTTGACCAGATCGCCCGCTTTGATCTTGCCAACGCTATCGGCTGTCACGCCGGCGATCAGGCTGACCTTGCCGTCATTGACCGCAGCCAGCACGATGGCAGCGGTTTTCAGCTTGTCTTTCAGCTTGTCCATCGTGGCGCGCAAGGTCGCCACATCGGCACCTTCCAGCACCGCAGCCAGCACCTTGATGCCTTTGACATCGACTGCCTGCGTGAGCATTTCATCGCCCTGGCTGGCGGCCATCCTGGCCTTGACTGCAGCCAGTTCGCGCTCCAGCAATTTGACCTGATCGAGTACTTGCGCCAGGCGCGGCTGCAATTCTGCCGCCGGTGCTTTCAAGGTCGCAGCCACGCTGTGCACGGTCGCTTCCAGGTCTTGCAAATAGCTCAGTGCATGCGCGCCGGTAATCGCTTCGATACGACGCACGCCGGCAGCCACACCGCTTTCGCCTATGACCTTGAACAAACCGATATCGCCGGTGCGGGTGACGTGGGTGCCGCCGCACAATTCGCGGCTGGAACCGATGTCGAGCACGCGCACGGTTTCGCCGTATTTCTCGCCAAACAGCATCATCGCGCCGGTTTTTTGCGCCGATTCGATATCCATCACACGCGCCTGTGTATCCGAGTTCGCGAGGATTTCCTCATTCACGCGTCTTTCGATTTCCAGTATCTGTTCGTGTGTGACCGGTGCATTGTGCGCAAAGTCGAAACGGGTTTTATCGGCATCGACCAGCGAACCTTTTTGCTGCACATGGCCGCCCAGCACTTCGCGCAAAGCCTTGTGCATGATGTGGGTGACCGAGTGATTGCGCATCGTGGACGCACGACGTGCGCCATCCACTACTGCTTTCACCTTGTCGCCAACTTTCAAGGTGCCTTGTGCCTGCACGCCGTGGTGACCGTAGACATCGGCCTTGATTTTTTGCGTATCTTCCACGCCGAACTGCACGCCCTCTGCCGCGACACAACCCTGATCGCCAACCTGGCCGCCGCTTTCTGCGTAGAACGGTGTGTTGTCGAGTACGACGATGCCGGCCTGGCCTTCTTTCAATTCATTGACAGCCGTGCCTTCGAAGTACAAGCCAACCACGGTTGCGTCTTCTTCCTGATTTTCGTAACCGGTAAATACATTGCCTGCGCCTGTGTATTCAACTGCGCGTTCCATCTTGAACTTGCCTGCGGCGCGGCCTGCTGCTTTTTGTTTTTCCATCGCGGCGGCGAAACCTGCCTCGTCGACGCTGACGCCGTTTTCACGGCAAACGTCCGCCGACAGATCGAGCGGGAAGCCGAAGGTGTCATGCAATTTGAATGCGACTTCGCCCGGCAATACCTTGACGCCGCCAGCCAGTGCCGAGTCGAGGATTTCCATGCCGTTGGCCAGCGTTTCAAAGAAGCGTTCTTCTTCAGCTTTCAGTACTTCGGTAATACGTTGTGCATCGGCTTGCAGCTTCGGATAAGCCTCGCCCATTTGCTCGACCAGATCTTGCACCAGCTTGTGGAAGAAAGGTTTTTTCTGGCCCAGCTTGTAGCCGTGGCGAATCGCGCGGCGGATGATGCGACGTTGTACATAGCCGCGACCTTCG
>NZ_JAUSME010000275.1 GCF_030645555.1 Herminiimonas sp. | reverse complement strand
AAGGTATCGAATGCCTGCATGCCCCATTTCATGAACTGGTAGCGTTCGTTATTGCGCTGGAATTCCAGCTTCATGTTCAGGTCGAGCGCATTCTTTTGGCGGAAATGATCGATCTGGACCGAGTGATCGACCACCAGATCGACCGGCACCAGCGGTTCGATATTTTTTGGGTTCTTGCCCATTTTTTTCGCGACGCCACGCATTGCGGCCAGATCGGCCAGCAAAGGCACGCCGGTAAAATCCTGCAGCACCACGCGGGCGACGACAAAGGGGATTTCATCGGTGCGCGCAGCAGCAGGGACCCAGTTGGCCAGTTGGCGCACGTGCTCTTCAGTCACTTTTTTGCCGTCGCAATTACGCAAGACCGATTCCAGCACGATGCGGATCGAGATCGGTAGTCGTGCAACATTAACGCCGAGTTTTTTACCCAGTGCAGGCAGCGAATAAAATGCACCCTTTTTGGTGCCTGAGATATTGAATTCCTTGAGCGTATTCAATGTGTTGCGCGACATGATTTCTCCTTGATGCAAAATAAGCGATACAAAACCATCTGATAAGCGATGTCGTCGGATTTCAATGCTGCGACATCGCCTTTACCTGTTTAACCTTTTGCCGCCAGTGCCCGCAGCTGGGCTGGATCGCGGCATTCATTGGCCAGTTGCTGGCCTATTTTCGAATCCAGCAACATCGCCTTGGATGGAATGTTGATCCATACCAGGCCTGCCCTGCGATTCTCGAAACGATTGGCGCCAGTGCTGGTGCCGACTCTGCGCATGCGGTGGACTTTGTCTTTCCAGCGTATGGCGACGTGCTTGTCGTCGTTGTCGTTGTAGTAGGCAGTGATCTTGTTGCCCAGCTCGCAATTGAAATAGGTGACGACCGAGCCTTCGATATTGGCTTCACCGAGATCTTCATCATCGTCATCGCCGGCTGTTGCAGCTGCTGCGGCCTTGGCGGGCGCAGCTTTCTTGACGGTTTTCTTGGCAGGTTTTTGTGTCGCGTCCTTTTTCGCTGCAGTTGCAGTCGATTGCGCAAAGGCAGGATTGATGGCTGAAGACATGCCGATCAGCAGGAAGGCACAGAGTAATTTTTTCATGCAAAATCTCCATTAAATTCTGGTAATTCGATAGTGTTGCAAGTTGCTGCTGACGAGGGTGTAGTCATAAAACGGTGCTGGCAGTATCGGGTAAAGGCAAGCCGCTGGCTTGGGCACGCTGCAGTATGGTCCAGTAGTAGCGATAGCTGGCGCGATCGTGCAATTTTCCCAGGTGTTGTATCGGACCCCACTGCGTCGCCTTTGCTTGCGACAGGATAGCGACGGCTTCGTTCACTTCCGAAATGCGGGGAGCAAACGATTTCACGATGGGCTTGATCTGGCTGGGGTGGATGCTCCACATCCGCGTATAGCCAAATTCTGCTGCGGCGCGGTGCGAGTCACTGGCAACCACGGCCGTATCATTGATTTCGGTAGTGACATTGTGCGAAGGCGTCTTGCCGTGTGCATGGCATGCGGCGGCAATCTCCAGCTTGGCGCGCACCAGCAAGGGATGCGTGAATTGTCCGGGCGAGCGCATTGCACTGCCGGGAATGGCGCCGTAATGTGCAGAAACGAAATCCATGACACCGAAGGACAGGCATTGAACCTGCGGCAGCGCGGCGATCGCGAAAGCATCCGCCAGTGCACCATGTGTTTCTATCAAAACATGTACCGGCAGATTGCTGCGACCCTGCTTCTTCGCGTGGCGATTGATGAGGGTGATCGCCTGCTTGACATCGGCCACGCTGTCGACCTTGGGCACGACCAGGTAAGCCAGACGTTTTGCTGCGTGTTGCAGGATGATAGTGACATCCTGCTCGAAGAATTCGCTGGTGACGTCGTGTACGCGCGCACCTATCCGGTCAAACCTGTTTTCTTCGCCGGCGATGAGTGTGCCTATCAACTGCGCGTGGGCTGCTTCGTCGCCGTGTGCCGCGCCATCTTCGCAATCGAAGGTGATATCGAAAACCGGGCCCAGCTCCTGTTGCAGGGCCAGCGATTTGCGCATCAGTTTTTCAGAGCCGGCATAGTGATCGCATACCGGTATCGAAACCGGTGCAGACGTGCCTAGAAAGAGCGCTTCGGAAGGATGCATGTGCGGTGCGTAATGTTCGGTCGTTCAGTTCAGTCGTTCAGACTTGCTGTGGTTCAGGCTCGTTGCGGTGACGCCCGGGCGGGCGAGCTGAGGCTCCTCCGCCCGGGACTGACATCAAGCTAAGAGATGCTTCACGCCTTCGCGTTCTTCCGACAATTCCTTCAGGGTCAGGTCGATGCGCTCTTGCGAGAATGCATCGATTTCCAGGCCTTGAACGATTTTGTATTCACCGTTTTCGGTGGTGACAGGGAAGCCGAACATCGTGTCCTTCGGTATCCCGTATGAGCCATCCGACGGAATACCCATCGTTACCCATTTGCCATTGGTGCCGAGTACCCAATCGCGGATGTGATCGATGGCTGCATTGGCGGCCGATGCTGCTGACGATACGCCGCGTGCTTCGATGATGGCGGCACCACGTTTGCCCACGGTCGGCAGGAAGACATCCTTGTTCCAGACTTCGTCATTGATGGCAGCTTTGACCGATGCACCATCGACAGTCGCAAAGCGGTAGTCGGGATACATGGTAGGCGAGTGGTTGCCCCAGACGACCAGTTTTTCTATGGCTGCAACCGGCTTGCCGGTTTTTGCCGCGATTTGCGACAGGGCGCGGTTGTGATCCAGGCGCAGCATGGCGGTGAAGTTTTTCGCCGGCAGGTTGGGTGCCGATTTCATCGCGATGTAAGCGTTGGTGTTGGCTGGGTTACCGACCACCAGTACCTTGACGTTGCGCGATGCAACTGCATCCAGCGCCTTACCTTGCACCGTGAAAATCTGTGCATTGGCTTCCAGCAAATCCTTGCGCTCCATGCCCGGGCCGCGTGGACGTGCACCCACCAGCAATGCCACGTCTGCATCCTTGAATGCAGTCAGCGGGTCGCTGTGCGCGGTCACGCCGGCCAGCAATGGAAATGCGCAATCGTCGATTTCCATGATCACGCCTTTCAGCGCGTTTTGTGCTTTTTCATTATCAATTTCCAGCAACTGCAAAATAACTGGCTGGTCTTTGCCCAACAGGTCGCCGTTAGCGATGCGGAACAGAAGGGAATAGCCGATCTGGCCGGCGGCGCCGGTGACGGCGACACGCATGGGGGCTTTAGCCATGTTGAATCTCCAAGGTAGTGATGATCGAGGTTGGGTATTGGGAAAATATTCCGCGTGGCGCAATGATACAGTTGAATATCAGAGAAGTCAGCGCAGACTATTTACTAAGCCAATAATCGATCTTGTTTTTTGTCGCGTGAAAAAACGGCAAAACGATCTTGATCGCGAGTGTAGGCTGCCGGTATGGCGCTGTCAATATGTATCTTATGTCTTATATAAGACATGTTAATTATTATCTTTTACTGGACGGCTCAGGTGGTTTTGTGGTGAAATCGCATACATGAGCTCAGCCCACTCCTCTTCGCCGAACAGCAATGCAGTCTATCCTGCTACCGGTGCATCATCGTCTGGATCGTCTCCCACCTTCAGTCCGCTGTATCAGCAAATCAAGGCCTTGATGACGCAAAGCCTGCAGTCGGGCGAGTGGCGTCCGGGCGAACTGATCCCGAGCGAAGTCGAGCTGGCGAATCGTTTCAAGGTCAGCCAGGGCACGGTACGCAAGGCGATCGATGAACTTTCCGCGGAAAATCTGGTGGTGCGGCGACAGGGCAAAGGCACATTTGTCGCAACGCATCATGAAGCGCGTGCGCAATTCCGTTTCCTGCGCCTGAAGCCGGATGTCGGCGTAGCGCAATACCCGGACAACAATATTATCGAGGCAAAGCGCCTGCGTGCGCCAGCTGATATTGCACGCCAGCTGGATATCAAGAACGGCGATTCAGTCTTTTTCATCAAGCGCATACAGTCTTTCGACGGCGCGCCGACCATCCTCGAAGAATTGTGGTTGCCCGGATTGACCTTCAAGGGCTTGTCGCTTGAGCGCGTGCTGCAATACAAGGGCCCTATGTATGCATTGCTGGAAACCGAATTCGGTACGCAAATGATACGGGCCGTCGAAAGCATACGTGCCGTGGTCGCTGATCAGATTGCTTCCGGCTTGCTGGCAGTGCCGCTGAATACCCCCTTGCTGAGCGTGAACCGGGTTTCCTATACATATGGTGACAAGGCAGTGGAAGTGCGTCGCTCCCTTTATGTGACAAACAATCATCATTATCAAAATGAATTGAGTTGAGAATGAATTGCGGCGCGTTGGTTTATCAGCGTAGCAGCAGTTTATTTGTCAAACAGGCAAATAGATGAAAATTATTAAACACGATTTGTTTTGGTGTGCTGCACCAAAATCGGTGAAAATTAGGGGTTTATCTCGTTTGGGAAAGTCACGCCATGTCTGATGCGCTCAAAACCGGCAAGCCACAGTTCCGTAATATAAACATTACGGATCTCGTGCGTTATCGCATGCCACTGGCTGCAATCATCTCCATATTGCACCGCATCAGCGGCGCCTTGCTGTTCGTGCTGCTGCCCTTGATCCTGCTGCTGCTCGACAAGAGCCTGCTGTCTGAAATCTCTTTTGAGTATTTCAAGGGCATCGTGTCGCACTGGTTTGTCAAGCTGGTCATACTGGCCTTGACCTGGGCTTATCTGCACCATTTCTGTGCCGGCATACGCCACTTGCTGATGGATGTACATGTCGGCGTGGACAAGCACAAGGGAAGAAAATCGGCGGCCATCGTGCTGTCTGTCAGCCTGCCTTTAACCGCGCTCATCGCGCTCAAACTGTTCGGAGCCTTCTGATGCCAATTGACAATATCGGACCGCACAGACTGGTCGTCGGCGCACATTACGGTTTAAGGGATTGGCTCGCGCAACGCATTACTGCAGTCGTGATGATCGTTTATACGCTGGTCTTGCTGATTGCCTTCCTGTTCGGCAGCGACTTCAGCTATGAAGGCTGGGCCGGCCTGTTCGCGCAGCAATGGTTCAAGATGCTCACTTTCGCCACCTTTCTCGCGCTGTTTTATCACGCCTGGGTCGGCATGCGTAACATCTTGATGGATTACATCAAACCGGTTTCGATACGTCTCACATTGCAGGCTGCCACTATCGTGTGGCTGATCGCCTGTGCTGGCTGGGCGGCACAAATTATCTGGAGAGCGTAACGTGGCAGCAATTAAATCCGGTATTCCATCGCGCAAGTTTGACGCCGTTATCATCGGCGCCGGCGGTTCGGGCATGCGCGCTTCGCTGCAGCTGGCCGAGGCAGGTTTGAATGTCGCAGTATTGTCCAAGGTATTCCCAACCCGTTCGCACACGGTGGCCGCACAAGGCGGGATAGGCGCATCGCTAGGTAACATGGCGGAAGACAATTGGTACTGGCATATGTTCGATACCGTCAAGGGCTCGGATTATCTGGGCGACCAGGATGCGATCGAATTCATGTGCCGTGAAGCGCCGAAAGTAGTCTACGAGCTCGAGCATTTCGGCATGCCTTTCGACCGCAATGCCGATGGCACGATTTATCAGCGCCCGTTCGGTGGTCACACTGCCAACTTCGGTGAAAAACCGGTGCAGCGCGCCTGCGCCGCCGCCGATCGGACCGGTCATGCCTTGCTGCATACCCTGTATCAGCGCAATGTCCGCGCCCGTACGCACTTTTTTGTCGAGTGGATGGCGATCGATTTGATGCGCGATGCGCAAGGCGATGTCATCGGTGTGGTCGCACTGGAAATGGAAACCGGCGAAGTGATGATGCTGGAAGCCAAAACGACGATGTTTGCTACCGGTGGCGCTGGCCGCATCTGGGCGGCTTCGACGAATGCCTTCATCAATACCGGCGACGGCATGGGCATGGCGGCACGCGCCGGCTTGCCGCTGGAAGACATGGAATTCTGGCAATTTCATCCGACCGGCGTGGCCGGTGCGGGTGTGTTGATTACCGAAGGCGTGCGCGGCGAGGGCGGCATACTGGTCAACAGCAATGGCGAACGCTTCATGGAGCGCTATGCGCCTACGCTGAAGGATCTGGCGCCGCGCGATTTCGTCTCGCGCTCTATGGATCAGGAAATCAAGGAAGGGCGCGGTTGCGGTCCGAACAAGGATCACGTGATGCTGGATCTGCGTCATATCGGCGCCGAGACCATACAAAAACGTTTGCCATCGATCCTGGAAATTGCACACAAGTTTGCCAATGTCGATGCGACGCGCGAACCGATACCTGTTGTGCCGACCATCCATTATCAGATGGGCGGCATTCCAACCAATATCCACGGCCAGGTAGTCGAGCCGAAAAACGGCAATCCGAATCATGTCGTTAATGGCTTGTATGCAATCGGCGAATGCGCTTGCGTCTCGGTGCATGGCGCCAATCGCCTGGGCACCAATTCGCTGCTCGATCTGATCGTGTTCGGCCGTGCGGCCGGCAACCACATCGTCGAAACGCACCTGAAGCAACGCGAACACAAGCCTTTGCCGGCCGATGCCGCCGATCTGGCCCTGTCGCGCCTGTCCAAGCTTGAGCACAGCACCGGTTCCGAGCGGGTACAGGATGTCGCCAACGATATCCGTTCGACCATGCAGCAGTATTGCAGCGTGTTCCGTACCGATGCCTTGCTGCAAACCGGCTACACGAAAATCATGGAGCTTGATGAACGTCGCAAGCACGTTTCATTCAAGGATAAATCCAAGGTCTTCAATACCGCGCGCATAGAAGCACTGGAGCTAGACAATCTGATCGAAACCGCCAAGGCAACGATCACGTCGGCTGCGGCGCGTAAGGAATCGCGTGGTGCGCATGCGCACCGCGATTACGAAAAACGCGATGATGAAAACTGGATGAAACACTCGCTGTTTTATTCCGAAGGCAATCGTCTCGACTACAAGCCGGTCGTCACCAAGCCGCTGACTGTCGACACCTTCAAGCCTAAACCACGCACTTTCTAAAAGGTCAGAACATGGCACGGACTCTTAGATTACAGATTTATCGCTATGATCCTGACAAGGATGCGAAACCGTACATGCAGGATGTGACGGTTGAATTGCAGGCGAATGATAAAATGCTGCTCGACGCATTATTGCGCGTCAAGGCCGATGTGGATGATTCGCTGTCGCTGCGCCGCTCCTGCCGTGAAGGCGTGTGCGGCTCGGATGCGATGAATATCAATGGCAAGAATGGCCTGGCCTGTACTACAAACCTGAATGAAGTGACGGAACCGGTGGTTTTGCGTCCATTGCCTGGCTTGCCGGTGATACGCGACTTGATCGTCGACATGACGCAATTCTTCAAACAGTACGATTCGATCAAGCCTTACCTGATTAACGATACAATTCCGCCCGCGAAAGAACGTTTGCAGTCGCCAGCGGAACGTGAAGAGCTGGATGGTTTGTACGAGTGCATCCTTTGTGCCTGCTGCTCGACTTCCTGTCCGTCATTCTGGTGGAACCCGGATAAATTCGTCGGCCCGGCCGGTTTGTTGCAGGCG
>NZ_JAUSME010000253.1 GCF_030645555.1 Herminiimonas sp. | reverse complement strand
CAGTTGAAGGAAAAACTCGCGGCCGAAGGTTTGTTCGATCCGGCCCGCAAGCGGCCGTTGCCGCTGTTTGCACGCACGATAGGCATAGTCACCAGCCCGCAGGCAGCAGCCCTGCGTGACATTTTGACTACCTTGAAACGTCGCGCCCCACATGTGCGTATCATCCTGTATCCAACACCGGTGCAGGGCGAAGGCTCGGCCAACAAGATTGCACAGGCAATCGCCACCGCCTCGGCGCGCGCCGAATGCGATGTGCTGCTGGTGTGTCGCGGCGGCGGCAGCATAGAAGATTTATGGTCGTTCAATCATGAACTGGTCGCACGCACGATAGTCGGTTGCGACATCCCCGTCATCGTCGGCGTCGGCCATGAAACCGATTTCACGATTGCCGATTTTGCCGCCGATCTGCGCGCACCAACCCCGACCGCGGCAGCAGAACTGGCTGCCACGCCGCGCGCAGACTGGCTGGCCAGGCTGGCAACTGAAGCCGATGACATGCGCCGCACATTGAAAAGGCAGTTATCCGATACGGCGCAAACGCTGGACTGGCTGTCGCGCCGCCTGATCAGCCCATCCGCCTATATCGCGCATGAAGGGATGAAACTGCAAAACCTGCAGGCGCGCCTGGGCCATGCCACCCGTATCCCGCTCAGCAAGGCGCAGTTTGCCCTCGCGCATTTGCGCAATCGCTGGCTCACGCAATTGCCGGATACACGGGCGCAACGCATACGCGTAGCCGATCATGCGCGCCGCCTGGGCAGCCAGATGGCAAGGCGCGTGGCCACGCAACGCCAGCATCTGGGCGCCTTGTCGGCACAACTGGAAATGCTCAATCCGCAACGCACGCTGGAACGCGGCTATGCGATCGTCACTGATGAAAAAGGGCAAATCGTGCGCGCGCCGCAGGAACTGCATCCGCGCCAGCATGTAACGCTGCGATTGGCAGAAGGCACGGCACAGATAGGAATAGCCAGCGTGCAAAAAACGCTGGAGTAAAACCGCAGCATGGCGGAAATTGACTTGCGTCGTGTGCAAGCATTGCATAACCGCCTTACAATAAGCCCTTTCAAAAAGAACATCTTTATTTTTAACCCTCAAAGGACGACCATGGAACATACCCTGCCGGCACTGCCCTATGCGTTGGATGCACTCGCTCCACATATTTCCAAAGAAACACTCGAATACCATTACGGCAAGCATCACCAGACTTACGTAACGAATTTGAACAACCTGATCAAGGGTACCGAATTCGAAAATGCCAGCCTCGAAGAAATCATCAAGAAATCTTCCGGCGGCGTATTCAACAATGCAGCCCAGGTCTGGAACCACACGTTCTACTGGAACGGCTTGAAACCAGCAGGCGGCGGCGCTCCAACTGGCAAAGTTGCTGATGCAATCAATGCAAAATGGGGTTCCTTCGACAAGTTCAAGGAAGAATTCACCAAATCATGCGTAACCAATTTCGGCTCCGGCTGGACCTGGCTGGTGAAAAAAGCCGACGGCTCGCTCGATCTGGCTAACACCTCGAACGCAGGCTGCCCATTGACCGGCGCCGACACACCACTGTTGACCTGCGACGTCTGGGAACACGCTTACTACATCGACTACCGCAATGCGCGTCCCAAGTATGTGGAATCGTTCTGGGCCTTGGTGAACTGGGATTTCGTAGCGAAAAACCTCGGCTAAATCGCGCCTCCACGCAGGCAGGCTTGATGTCTGTTTATGCATTGGAAAACACGATCAGCTGGCTGTAATAAAACGCCCCGATTATTCGGGGCGTTTTTGTTTTGTCCGCGTAATTGTGTTTGCCCTTGTTTGCTCGTTTGCGTCACTGATCCTGTTTTTTCTTCGTGGATACTCAGTTGCCGGGAGTGGCCCGGCTGCCACCTTCTTTCTTTGCTTCGCCAAAGAAAGAAGGCAAAGAAAGGCGACGCAGCAGCCGTTGCCCGCTACGCGGGTCCCCAAGTCCAGCACACGTCAGTCGG
>NZ_JAUSME010000247.1 GCF_030645555.1 Herminiimonas sp. | reverse complement strand
TGCCGCGCAAATCCTGCATGGTTTTCAATGGCGAATTATTTGCCACCAGCACGCGCGCACGGTAGTCGGTAAATCCCTTGGCAGTGGCCAGGCCTTCATAGCCATTCTTTCTTACTGCCGTTAAACCTATATGGGCAGGATGTATGAAGACCAAATCGTATTTGCCTTCGGCCAAACCTTTTTCAAACGCGGCATATTTATCGACAGACTGCAGCTTCACATTCTGTTTCAACTCTTTCGACAGCAATTGCAGTAGCGGTTTGTAGCGCTCGCTGGCAGGGCCGCCATCTTGATATGTCACACCTTCATTAATGGCTAAAACCAGATCTTGCGCTGAGGCGGAATTGATCCCGGCGGCCAGCACTGTCATGGCCAAGAAAGATATGAATTTCATGAAGTCGCTCCGTTTGTAAATATTTTTATAAGGTAACTAATTGTATGGTGAATGTTACATTAACAAAACAAAACACAAGGGATTTTCTTGGTCTGGGTGTGCAAAAACGCACAACAATTTATTTTATTTACACAAATAGATGGGACGTCCCGCGCGGCTCCATTTGCCTGTGGGGCAGCCCATTATCCAATGTGAATGCTTCGTATTAAAAAAACAGTTCGATGGGGAAAAATGCGACAAGACGAGTGGATAGCCAGCAGCCATGCACTCTGCAGGATGACGGCGAGAAACAGCCGCTATATTTACGCCAGTTTGCTCGCTGTTTTCCCAGTCTCTTTCTGTTTTAATATTTCACTCCGTGCGTTGCCGAACAAAGCATGCAAGCTTGCTGCGTGACAATGGTGGCGGATGTAAAGCCAAATCAGGCCCATGGCGCGGTGTCTCTATGGACATTCCAGCGATCATGCAATTCTGTACCGTCACCTTCAAAGCGAGACCATCATGCAAATTCGTACCTGGTTATTTGTCATCATTCTGGGCGCTATAGGCGCGCTGGCGGCATTGAACTGGACTGCATTCAATACGCCGACTCAATTGTGGCTGGGCGTGACTACCGTGCAAGCCCCGCTAGGCCTGGTCATGCTGGGCTTGACTGCGACGCTGACTGCCTTCTTTCTGATGTTAATCATTTACCTGCAATCCTCTGTGCTGCTGGAGGCAAGGCGTCATGCAAAAGAATTGCATGCCCACCGCGAGCGTGCCGATCAAGCCGAAGCTTCGCGTTTTACCGAACTGCATCGCTACCTAGAACTGGAAATGCAGGCGGCATCCAAACAGGATCTGGCGTTGCAAGAGGCATTACTGGAGCGGCTGGAGCGCCTTGATATCGGCGTCCTGGCTGCGATAGAACAATCCGGCAATGCAGTGGCGGCGCATATAGGGGAGCTGGAAGACAGGCTGGAACGCGGTGGCAATGCGGAGACAGCAAATCGGCTGGCATGAATGAAATTGCCGGACATTTTATTTCCGTACGGCAATAAAATATCCAATAAATCGGCATACCCAGTTAAACTAGGTATCCATTGCAACCCTTTCCTTACTTCATCATGGCAAAAGCCAAGCAAACAGAAATGAATGCCGCCATCATCGGCGCTACGCTGGCGTTGGTCGTGATCGCCATTCTGGCGGTATGGTTTTTCCTGTCGTATCGTGCGCTGCCGGTAGCGTCATCCAGCTATACAAGCTTTGGTCCCGTGGTGGTGCGCAGTTCGCAATTCTCGGTCAAGACTAGTTACGCAGTGCAAACGCGCAATGACGATGAGGAGTGGGTGAAAAGTCACCAGAAGGAATTGAATTTTGCCGTGCAGGCGGCGCTGGCCAATGCCGACCCCCAGCGCTTGCGTGACCCGGATAGCGTGACTTATCTGCAGGAAATGCTGCGCGATGCCGCGAATACAGCACTCAATACGCGTAACGTCGAGGCAATTTTATTGACTGATTTGATCGTGCAGGCGCCATGATTTTTGCCATATGCTGCAAGCCCATGCATACTTGATGCTTGGAGTTACCGATTACTTTCAGCATGAGCAACACAGACCATCTAATTGATACCAGCGATACCAGCGGCACCTCGCTCCGCCCCGATTCGCCCTGCGCCGGTTATTGTTCGACTTCGCATGGCGATGAAATCTGCAAGGGCTGCGGCAGGACGTTTGACGAAGTGATCAACTGGATCATTTACGATGACGAGGAAAAAGCCGTCATCTGGGCCAGGCTGGAAGCGGCCGGCTTGGTAAAACGCTAAGCGTTTTCACTGTTGCGCTACCCGGATACACAAAAAATCCCTGGCCATTCGATGGCTGCATTAGACTTCAAAGCCAAGAGGCGGTAGACTTTAGCCCTTTTTGCTAGGGCTATTCCATGTCCGACCTGCCCGATCTGCCTACCGCCGATTCCGCCGATACGCCAGCGTTTGAATCCCGTACAGTTACTTCCGAATTGATTGCCCGCGAAGTTGCGCGCCGGCGCACCTTCGGCATCATTTCGCACCCGGATGCGGGTAAAACCACGCTGACTGAAAAACTGTTGCTGTTTTCGGGCGCGATCCAGCTTGCCGGCACCGTCAAGGGACGCAAGAGCGGCCGCCATGCGACATCCGACTGGATGGAAATCGAAAAGCAGCGCGGCATCTCCGTTGCCAGCTCGGTCATGCAGTTCGAATATCGCGATCACGTCATCAACCTGCTCGATACGCCAGGCCACCAGGACTTCTCTGAAGATACCTACCGCGTGCTGACTGCAGTCGATTCCGCGCTGATGGTGATCGATGCAGCCAAGGGTGTGGAAGAACAGACGATCAAGCTGCTCAACGTCTGCCGCATGCGTAACACGCCCATCATCACTTTCATGAACAAGCTCGATCGTGAAACGCGCGATCCGCTGGAATTGCTCGACGAGCTGGAGTCGGTGCTGAAGATAGAGTGCGCGCCGGTCACCTGGCCTATCGGCATGGGCAAGAACTTCCGCGGCGTCTACCATTTGCTGCGCGACGAGATCATGCTGTTTGCTCCCGGCAGCGAGAAGGCGGACCAGACCTTCGAAATCGTCAAGGGCATAGACAATCCGCGCCTGGCAGAAATGTTCCCGCTCGAAATCGAACAGCTCAAAATGGAAGTCGAACTGGTACATGGCGCCTCGCATCCATTCGAGCTTGATGCCTTCCTGAACGGCACCCGTACGCCGGTGTTCTTTGGTTCCGCGATCAATAACTTCGGTGTGCGTGAAATCCTGAATGCCTTGCTCGACTGGGCGCAACCGCCGCGCGAGCGCGATGCGACCCTGCGTTCGGTCAAGCCGACTGAATTGCCGTTTTCCGGTTTCGTCTTCAAGATCCAGGCCAATATGGACCCGGCGCATCGCGACCGCATCGCCTTCCTGCGCGTATGTTCCGGCCATTTTGAACGCGGCATGAAGATCAAGCATTTGCGCTTGAATCGCGAAATCAAGGTCTCGAATGTCGTGACCTTCATGGCGTCGAGCCGCGAGCAAGTCGAAGAAGCCTACGCCGGCGATATCATCGGTTTGCCGAACCACGGCAACATGCAGATAGGCGACAGTTTTTCCGAAGGTGAATTGCTGCAGTTCACCGGCATCCCGTACTTCGCGCCGGATTTTTTCCGTGCTGTGCGCATACGCAATCCGCTGAAGATCAAGCAATTGCACAAGGGCTTGCAGCAACTGGGTGAAGAGGGTGCGATCCAGGTGTTCAAGCCGGTCAACAGCGGCGACCTGATTCTGGGTGGCGTCGGCGTGCTGCAGTTTGAAGTGGTCGCCAGCCGTTTGCTCAATGAATACGGCGTCGATGCAGTGTTCGAAGGCACCAGCATCAGCAGCGCGCGCTGGATCACCTGCGACGATAAAAAGATGCTGGCTGATTTCGAGCGCTCTTCCGCCGGTCACAACCTCGCGCACGATGCAGCTGGCAATGTGGCTTATCTGGCCAGCTCAGGTGTCAACCTGCGACTGACGCAGGAGCGCTGGCCGGGAGTGACTTTCCACGAAACGCGTGAACATTCGGTCAAACTCGCCTGATTGCAGCCGCCATATGCCATCGTTGCAGTTGCAACGATGGCATGCATCTTTTATCCCCTTTATCTATTTGCCCTGGCAAGACAGCATGCTGTGCTTGCCTGATTCGTGCATTCTTGGCATCGTGTAGCTGATGATTTGCAATAGGAAAGACATGCCGAAAATTTTCAAATTCACTGAATTCTCGCTGCGCGATTTGATCGTGACTGCCGGACCCATGGCGGTCCTGGTCACACTGGCCTGTTATTTTGCCTACAAGCTGGTCGATCCCTGGCCGCCATCGCAAGTCACGATTTCGACCGGGCAGGAAAACAGTGCCTACGAAGAATTCGGCAAAAAATATGCGGCAGCTCTCGCCGGCTTCGGCATCAAGACCACATTGCAACCCTCGCTGGGTTCGCAGGAAAATCTGCAGCGTTTGCATGATCCGGATTCTGCTGTCGACATCGCATTCGTGCAGAGCGGCTCGACCGAACAGGAAGAGGCGGAAAAATCGGGACTGGTTTCGCTAGGCAGTTTGTTTACCGAGCCCATCTGGCTGTTTTATCGTGAGAGCAAAAACATCACGCAACTGACGCAATTGAAAGGCTTGAAGGTCAACGTTGGCCCGGAAGGCAGCGGCGTACCCAAGCTGTTCAAGACGCTGTTGTCAGTCAATGGAGTCGAACCCAGGGATGTGAAAATGGGCCAGCTGGAAAACACGCCCGCCACCGTGAAATTGCTCGACGGTCGCATTGATGCGCTGGTCTTCAGTTCGGCGCCGGACAGTTTGCTGATACAGATGCTGCTGCAGACGCCGGGCATCAAGTTGTTTGATTTTACCCAGGTGGAAGCCTATTCGCGTCGCTTCCCGTATTTGTCGCATGTGGTTTTACCGCGCGGCATCGTCGATCTCGGACGTGATTTGCCGCCGAAGAATTATCACTTGATTGCACCGACGGCGACGCTGGTGGCGCGTGAAGGCATGCATCCGGCACTGATCGATCTGTTCATACAGAGTGCGGCGACGATACATGGCGGCGCCGGCTGGTTCCGCAAGCAGGGTGAATTTCCGAATGCCAGTTATACAGAAATTACCGTGGTGCCTGATGCGGCAAAATTCTATCGTGACGGTCCACCATTCCTGCAACGCTATATGCCGTTCTGGGTGGCGAATTTTTTTGAAAGAATGTGGGTCGTGATCGTGGCGCTGGGCGCCTTGTTCCTGCCACTGTCGCGCATCGTGCCGCCCTTGTATGTGTGGAAGGTACGTTCACGCGTCTACCGCTGGTATGGCCAGTTGCGCACGGTGGAGCAGGCGATAGAAGATGTGCCGCCGGAAAAGCGCGCCGGAGTTTACCCGGCGCAGTTGCTGCGTCTCGATGAAATCGAAGAGAAGGTCAATCACATTTCGATACCGCTGTCGTTTGCTGACGAGCTGTACCGCCTGCGCAGCCATATCAATCTGGTGCGCAAGCGTATCGTCTGGCTCAGCGAAGCAAAAGCCCGGGAACCCAGCCCTTAAGCGCCGATCCAGGGCAGCCCTGCATGGCACCAGCCATTGACTGTTTTGCGATGGCCATCGGCATCCTTCTCGCCTTCAAAACCTTCCAGTACGTCGAAGCAATTGGCATAGCCGTTTTCCGTTGCCAGCTTGGCCGCATGGCGTGAACGCACGGCGCCGCGGCACAGAAAAAGCAGCACGTCTGCCTTGTCGCTAACGTGCCCCAGCTGCTGCAGGAAATCGGGATTGGGCGTGCCGCCTGGATAGACATTCCATTGCACGGCAGTGTGCTGTTGCGGCGCGATATCGGGACGGCCTATCCAGTCGCGTTCTGCATTGGTGCGCACATCGACCAGTTTTACTGCGGGATCGCTTTGCAGCAAGGCATATGCTTCCTGTGGCGTCAGCGCGCCGGCATAGGGCAGTTGATGCGCCTGCCCGCGTTGGCGTGCGATGGCGAGAAGTTCGGTAGAGGTAGGCATGGTGTATGGTTCCGTATAAACGATGCATTTCATTATAGATGAGCGCATGCATGCAAGTTGCCAATCACTTGCATGGGTATAATCTTCATTCACCCTCATTAGGCAAACCCATGACCACCATCCAGCTTATCGCGGCCATCATCTTTGCCATTGCACTTGTGCATACCTTTGCCGCCAAATCGTTTGAGCGTTTGGCGCATCATCATCCGAAACACGCAGGCTTGTTGCATTTGCTGGGCGAAATCGAAATCGTATTCGGCTTCTGGGCCTTTGTGCTGATCGTCGTGATGGCGCTGGTATCCGGCGGCAAGGAAGCGCTTGATTATGCAGAGTCGCGCCAATACACCGAGCCGCTGTTTGTGTTCGTGATCATGGTGATTGCAGCATCGCGCCCGGTGCTGGACATTGTCAAGGCGCTGATCGCGCTGGTCGCGCGCATGTTGCCTTTCAATACCGCGGTTGCCCATGTATGGCTGTGCCTGGCGCTGGTGCCGCTGATAGGCTCCTTGATTACCGAGCCGGCAGCGATGACGCTGGCGGCATTGATGCTGGGGCCGCTGATCTTTCGCCAGGGTATACCCGAGTGGCTGAAATATGCTGCGCTTGGCGTGCTGTTCGTCAATATATCGATAGGCGGCACCCTGACATCGTTTGCTGCGCCGCCAGTGTTGATGGTGGCGACGACATGGAATTGGGATAGCGCCTTCATGGCCGCCAATTTCGGCTGGAAGGCGGCGCTTGCGGTAGTCATCAATGCGACCGGCGTGACTTTCCTGTTGCGCTCTTATATCAAGGATTTTGCTGCGCAGGATACACAGCAGCCAGAACCAGGCGTGCCCTTGATCGTCAGCCTGATCCATCTTGTTTTTCTCAGCGGTGTCGTCGTGTTTGCGCATCATCCTGTGATTTTCATCGGCTTGTTCCTGTTTTTCCTCGGCTTCACCAAGGCATATGAACAATTCCAGAATCCGCTGATTTTGAAAGAAGGTTTGCTGGTCGGATTTTTCCTGGCGGGCCTGGTGGTCCTGGGCGGCATGCAGCAATGGTGGCTACAGCCTATCGTGGCTGGCCTTGAGCCGACGGCACTGTTTTTTGGTGCGCTGGGATTGACGGCCATTACCGATAATGCCGCACTGACTTACCTGGGTTCCCTGATTGACGGCATGTCGGATGCGGCAAAATACATGCTGGTGGCGGGTGCGGTTGCCGGCGGCGGCTTGACGGTGATTGCGAATGCGCCCAATCCGGCAGGTGTGGCTTTGTTGCGTCAGGGCTTCAATGATCAATCGATAGGCGTGCTTGGTTTGTTGTTGGGCGCGCTGTTGCCGACCGCAGTGGCGACGGTTTTCTTCCTTTTATTCTAAGTGCACCAAAATAATGCATTTATTGTATTTAACACAGTAAACGCACAAAAATATTGCATTAATTCATTGATGCACTTTTTTGGTGAGATTCCGTGTTTGTTCCATCATCGTGCATGTGCGCCAAAAGCTGCTTTGCCACAGGAAGCTGCCGCTCCACCAAGGTGCGGTAGCTGCATTATTCGTGCAGACGATGGCATGGAATCTGCTATCATTTCGCTCGAGTTCTGGTCGCATGCTGTTTGATGCATGCACGCCTCATAATCCATTTACTGATTCTGTATTACTTTGCTCAATTTTAGGAGATTCGCATGGCAATGACGGCCGCAGAGGTCTTGAAGATGGTGAAAGACAACGAAGTCAAATTCGTTGATTTTCGCTTTGCTGACACAAGAGGCAAGGAACAGCACGTCACTGTGCCAGTTTCGCATTTCGACATGGATAAATTTGAATCCGGTCATGCGTTTGATGGTTCCTCGATCGCTGGCTGGAAAGGTATCGAATCGTCCGACATGTTGTTGATGCCGGATCCGAACACCGCCAATATCGATCCATTCTACGAAGAAACCACGCTGTTCATGCAGTGCGACGTCATTGAGCCGTCGGATGGCAAAGGCTATGATCGCGATCCGCGTTCTATCGCCAAGCGCGCAGAAGCGTATTTGAAATCGTCCGGTCTGGGCGATACCGCTTACTTCGGTCCTGAGCCAGAATTCTTTATTTTCGACAGCATCCGCTGGAAAATCGGCATGGATGGCTGCTTCGTCAAGATTGATTCGGAAGAAGCATCGTGGAGCACCGGCGAAAAACTCGAAGGCGGCAACACTGGCCATCGTCCATCGGTAAAAGGCGGCTACTTCCCAGTGCCACCGGTCGACAGCTTCCAGGACATGCGTTCGGAAATGTGCCTGATTCTGGAATCGCTCGGCATTCCGGTTGAAGTGCATCACCACGAAGTGGCTGGCGCTGGTCAAAATGAAATCGGCAGCAAATTCTCGACCCTGGTCGAGCGCGCTGACTGGACCCAGAACCTGAAATACGTAGTCTGGAACGTGGCTCATACCTACGGTAAAACAGCGACTTTCATGCCTAAACCTATAGTTGGCGACAACGGTTCGGGTATGCACGTGCACCAATCAGTCTGGAAAGATGGCAAGAACCTGTTCGCAGGCGACGGCTATGCTGGCTTGTCTGATTTCGCCCTGTACTACATCGGCGGCATCATCAAGCACGCGAAGGCACTGAACGCGATCACCAACCCGGGCACCAACTCGTACAAACGTCTGGTTCCAGGTTTTGAAGCGCCAGTTAACTTGGCATACTCGGCACGTAACCGGTCCGCTTCTATCCGTATTCCTCACGTATCGACCCCTAAAGGTCGCCGTGTTGAAGCGCGTTTCCCGGATCCACTGGCCAATCCATACCTGTGCTTCTCGGCTTTGCTGATGGCAGGTCTCGATGGCGTGCAAAACAAGATCCATCCAGGCG
>NZ_JAUSME010000245.1 GCF_030645555.1 Herminiimonas sp. | reverse complement strand
CCTGTTTTTCTTCCAGCTGCATCTTCAGGTTGGCCAGATGCGTGCTGTCGGGCAGGTTCAAGCCCTGTTTTTCCTGCGACAGGCGCTCGCGGCGCACGGTCAGGCCAGCCAGGATGTTGGATGCATTGCGCTGGTGCGCCGATTCGAGTTCGATCTGCTGTTGCGCCTGCATGATCTTGGCGCGCGATTCCGTCGTTTTCAATTGCGATTCACGCCACGCCTGCTCCAGCGCCGGCAAGCGGTCGTTTTCGCGCTGCGCGGTTTCCTGCGCCTGCTCGACGCGCATCGCCTGCTCTTCCAGATGCATTTCCGCTTCCACCAGATCATCCTGGTATTGCGTACCCTGGCGCTGCCATTGATCACGTTGTGCAGTCAATGAATTCAATTGCGATTGCAGGCGGGTGCGCGATTCGATGACGAACTTGATCTGCGCTTCCAGGCTGCCGATTTCGGAATTGGTTTTGTATAGATGGCCTTGCGCCTGATGCATGCGGTCGCCGGCAGCGTAATGCGCCTGGCGCATGTGCTCGAGTTCGGTTTCGACGTGACGCAGCTTGGCGGTTTGCTCTTCCAGATCGACTTGTGCTTTTTCTATGTCGCGGAAGAACTTGTCCTGCTCGCCCTTCGCCTCGTTCTTGCGCAACAGCCACAGCAGCTTTTGCTTTTCATCCTGATCGGCTTGCAGCTCGTGGAATTTTTGCGCGACCGCAGCCTGGCTTTGCAGTTTTTCCAGGTTTGCATTGAGTTCGCGCAGGATGTCTTCAACGCGCAGCAGGTTTTCGCGCGTGTCCTGCAGGCGATTTTCGGTTTCGCGGCGGCGTTCCTTGTATTTCGATACGCCGGCGGCTTCTTCAAGGAAAATCCGCAGTTCTTCCGGACGCGCTTCGATGATGCGCGAAATCATGCCCTGCCCGATGATCGCGTAAGCGCGCGGGCCAAGACCGGTGCCGAGGAAGATATCCTGGATGTCGCGACGGCGCACCGCCTGGTTATTGATGTAGTAAGTCGACGTGCCGTCGCGTGTCAGCGTGCGCTTGACGGCGATTTCCGCGTACTGGCTCCACTGTCCGGCGGCCTTGCCCTCGCCATTGTCAAATACCAGCTCCACCGACGAACGACCTGCCGGTTTGCGGGTGGTCGTGCCATTGAAAATAACGTCCTGCATCGATTCGCCGCGCAGCTCGGAAGCCTTGGATTCACCCAAAACCCAGCGCACAGCATCAATGATGTTGGATTTGCCGCAACCGTTAGGGCCGACCACACCGACCAGCTGGCCCGGCACCTGAAAGTTTGTCGGATCGACAAAAGACTTGAATCCCGATAATTTAATGGAAGTTAGACGCACGTTATCGACCGTTCCTAGGATATAAAGCTGAAATTAATTTTCCGACCGAGTGGACGGATGCGGCGCAAGAACCCGCAAAAGGGGCTAATCATAGCATTTGCGATACCGATGGCCAGCATTTGGAACAACACTTTGCACGCACTGCGGTTACAGCGCCATGGGCGGTATAATGTGCCCACTTTGAACCTTGAGTTAGTTAGCTGCTTAGTCAGCATTTAATCAGCACTTAATCAGCACCTAACCCACCTTTTCCTCCTCTGCCGTGAATCCACTTCTGAACCTGCTGCAACCGTATCCATTCGAAAAACTCAAGCAACTGTTTGCCGGCATCACGCCGAACCCGGCTTATCGCGCCATCAGCCTCGGCATAGGCGAGCCCAAGCATCCGACGCCGGCCTTCATACAAAAAGCACTGGCTGACAACCTTGATGGCCTGGCGGCGTATCCGACTACTGCAGGAACGGAAGTCTTGCGCGCCACCATCGCCGGCTGGCTGGAACGCCGCTACAACTTGCCGAAACTGGATATAGCCACGCAGATATTGCCGGTCAATGGCTCGCGCGAAGCCTTGTTTGCGCTGGCGCAAACCGTCATCGATCCAACCCGGGAAGCGCTGGTCGTATGCCCGAATCCGCTGTACCAGATTTATGAAGGCGCAGCCTATCTGGCCGGCGCGCAGCCCTATTTCGTCAACTGCGACCCGGCACGTAACTTTGCACCGGACTTTGCCAGCGTCACCGCTGAAGTCTGGGCGCGCGTGCAACTGGTGTATGTCTGCTCGCCGGGCAATCCAGCCGGTGCAGTGCTGACGCTGGATGACTGGGCCGAACTGTTTGCCTTGTCGGACCGCTACGGTTTCGTGATCGCCGCCGATGAATGCTATTCCGAGATTTACTTCAAGGCAGAAGCGCCGCTGGGCGGACTGGAAGCCGCACACAAGCTGGGACGCACAGGCTATCCGCGCCTGATCGGTTTCTCCAGCCTGTCCAAGCGTTCGAACGTGCCGGGCATGCGTTCCGGCTTCGTCGCCGGCGATGCAGAAATCATGAAAAAATTCCTGCTCTACCGCACCTACCATGGCAGCGCGATGAGCCCATCGGTGCAAAGCGCATCGATCGCGGCCTGGAACGACGAACAGCACGTGATCGAGAATCGCGAAAAATACATCACCAAATTCAGGCAAGTCACGCCCTTGCTGCAGGAAGTGCTGGATGTGGCGCTGCCTGACGCCGGTTTTTACCTGTGGGCCAAAGTCGACAAACTGGTCGCCATCAGCGATATCGAATTCGCGCAGCGCCTGTATGCCGAATATAATGTCACCGTATTGCCAGGCAGCTATCTGGGCCGCGAGGCACATGGCATCAACCCCGGGCAAAATCGTGTGCGCATGGCGCTGGTAGCCGAGGTCGATGAATGCCTGGAAGCCGCGCAACGCATCGTCGAATTCACCAAAAAATTAGCTCTCCCTTCTTCGTAATCATTTCTTTTAACTGACAAGACCATCACATGACACAACAACTCGAACAGATCATTGAACAAGCATGGGAAAACCGTACAGATTTCTCGCCTAAAAATGCACCGGCAGACGTGCGTAGCGCAGTCGCGCAAGTCATCGCGCAATTGAACGAAGGCACATTGCGCGTGGCGCAAAAAGACAGCGGCACCTGGGTCGTCAATCAATGGGTCAAAAAAGCCGTCTTGCTGTCCTTCCGCCTGGAAGACAATATCGTGATGCCGGCTGGCGACCATATGCAGTTCTACGACAAGGTTCCGACCAAGTTCGCCAACTACACGGCGGAAGATTTCGCCAAGGGCGGCTTCCGCGTGGTGCCGCCTGCAGTCGCGCGTCACGGCAGCTTCATCGGCAAAAACGTCGTGATGATGCCTTCCTTCGTCAACATCGGCGCCTACGTCGATGAAGGCTCTATGGTCGATGCATGGGCGACCGTCGGTTCTTGCGCGCAGATCGGCAAGAACGTGCATTTGTCTGGCGGCGTCGGTATCGGCGGCGTGCTGGAACCTATGCAAGCCAACCCCACCATCATTGAAGACAACTGCTTCATCGGCGCCCGTTCGGAAATCGTCGAAGGCGTGATCGTCGAAGAAAACTCGGTCATCTCGATGGGCGTCTACATCGGCCAGTCGACCAAGATCTATGACCGCGCCACCGGCGAAGTCACATATGGCCGCATCCCTGCAGGCTCCGTCGTCGTATCCGGCAACCTGCCTTCGGCCGATGGCAAATACAGCTTGTACTGCGCCGTCATCGTCAAGCGCGTGGATGCAAAAACCCGTGCGAAAACCGGCATCAACGAACTGCTGCGCGACTAATCGAAGTATCGGTAATCAGCATTTCCACCCTCACCTACCTGGGACTACTCATGGCAATGGATCGGTTATTTCTCCTGATGAAGGAAAAAGCAGCATCTGACTTGTTTATCGCAGTCAATTCGCCGATCCATATCAAGATCAATGGCAACCTGATGCCGATCAACCAGCAAAAGCTGGACCAGAAAGCCATCATGTCGCTGCTGAGCGAGGTAGTGAGCAAGGAAAAGCTGGAAGAGCTGGAACAGAGCAATGAACTCAACATCGGCATCCCGGTCGCCGGCATAGGCAGCTTCCGCCTGTCGGCGTTTCGCCAGCGCGGCAGCATCTCTGCGGTATTGCGCTACATCCCGGGCGAGATTCCTGCACTGGGCAGCCTGTCGCTGCCAACGGTGCTGGCCGATCTGATCATGGAAAAACGCGGCTTGCTGCTGGTGGTCGGTGCTACCGGCTCCGGCAAATCGACGACGATTGCATCCATGCTCGATCATCGCAATGGCTTGCGCACCGGGCATATCCTGACGCTGGAAGATCCGATCGAGTATTTGTTCAAAAATAAAAAATCGATCGTCAATCAGCGCGAGATCGGCAGCGATGCAGCCAATCTGTCGGTAGCCCTGCACAATGCGTTGCGACAGGCGCCCGATTGCATCATGATCGGCGAGATACGCGACAAGGAAACGATGGCTGCTGCGCTCGCCTATGCGCAATCCGGCCATCTGGTGGTGGCGACGCTGCATGCGAACAACAGTTACCAGGCATTGACGCGCATCATCAATTTCTACCCGATAGAACATCGGCAATCCTTGCTGACCGATCTGTCATCCACCTTGCGCGCCGTGGTTTCACAGCGTCTGATCACGGCGATAGATGGTGGCCGACGCGCTGCTGTAGAAGTGATGCTGAATACGCGCCACGTTGCAGAGCTGATAGAGCAAGGCGAAATCACGCAAATCAAGGAAGCCATTGAAAAGAGCCTGTCACCCGGCTCGCAAACTTTCGAGCAGGCACTGATGCTGATGATCAAGGATGGCGTGGTCACGCAGGATGAAGCGATGGCGCATGCCGATTCCGCCAGCAATCTGTACTGGCTGCTGAACAATGCCCCACAAACGCTGGAAGCAGAAGAGCCGGAAGAAGAACAAGGCGCCAGCTTTACCGAATTCACGCTGAAGATGTAAGCATGACGATTACTTTATATGGCATCCCTAATTGCGACACGGTCAAGAAAGCACGTACCTGGTTAAGCAGCAATGGCAACGATTTTGTCTTTCACGATTTCAAGAAAGACGGCATCACGCGCGACTTGATTCAAACTTGGCTGCGCGACGTACCGTGGGATGTACTCGTCAACCGCAAGGGCACGACCTGGCGCAAGCTCAGCGATGAACAAAAAGCCGCAATTACCGATGCGGCCACCGCCACCGAACTGATGCTGGCGTCGCCATCGGTCATCAAACGGCCGGTATTGGTCAACAATAAAAAATCGACAGTCGGTTTTTCCGCCGATCTTTATCAACATATTTTCCAAGATTAATTTATGGGCAAGACGCTCGCACTTACTGAAGAACTGATCGCACTCTCGTCCGTCACTCCTGAAGACAAAGGCTGCCAGTCGCGCCTGATCGAATTGCTGGCGCCACTGGGCTTTGCATGTGAAACCATCACCTCCGACGGCGTCACCAATCTGTGGGCGCGCAAGGGCACGGCGCAACCTCTGCTGGTGTTTGCCGGCCATACCGACGTGGTGCCGACCGGCCCGCTGGGCCAGTGGACCTCGCCACCCTTCGTGCCTACGCAACGCGACGGCAAGCTGTATGGACGCGGCGCTGCCGACATGAAAACCTCGATCGCGGCAATGATCGTGGCCGCCGAAGAATTCGTGCATGCGCATCCTGACCACAAGGGTTCGATCGGCTTCCTGATCACCAGCGATGAAGAAGGTCCGGCCACCGATGGCACCGTGATCGTCTGTAACGCACTGAAGGCGCGCGGCGAACAACTCGATTACTGCGTGGTCGGCGAACCGACCTCGTCCGATGTGCTGGGCGACACGATCAAGAATGGCCGTCGCGGCAGCATGTCCGGCAAGCTCACCGTCAAGGGCATACAAGGCCACATCGCCTATCCGCAACTGGCGCGCAATCCTATCCATCAATGCGCGCCTGCACTGGCGGAGCTGGTGGCCGAAAAATGGGACGACGGCAATGAATACTATCTGCCGACTTCATGGCAGGTATCGAATATCCACGGCGGCGCAGGCGCATCGAATGTGATCCCCGGCGATGTCGTGATCGATTTCAATTTCCGCTTCTGCACCGCCAGCACGGTTGAAGGCTTGCAGCAGCGCGTGCAGGCCATCCTCGACAGGCACGGACTCGAATACGACTTGAAATGGTCGATCAGCGGCTACCCTTTCCTCACGCCTAAAGGCGCCTTGAGCGATGCGATGAGTGCAGCGATCAAGGCGGAAACCGGCGTGACGACAGAATTGTCGACCACCGGCGGCACTTCCGACGGCCGCTTCATCGCGCAGATTTGTCCGCAAGTCATCGAGTTCGGCCCGCCTAACGGCAGCATCCATAAAATCGATGAACACATAGAAGTGCGCTTCATCGATCCATTGAAGAACATCTATCGCCGCACGATGGAGAACCTGCTGCTGTAAGGCGGCGTACCGATTGCAGCGACGATGTGCGCAGGCTTTGCGCACATCGTCGCTGTGTTCAAGCGATTACCTTGTCCTGAACATGCCAGACGCATATCAGGCCTTACCCTTTTTACTTTGCCGTAGTTGACCATGCCTATCAAGCCTAACGATTTTTCCACCATACGCGATTTGCTGCGTTATGCCGTCACCCGCTTCAATACCGCCAAGCTGTTTTTCGGCCATGGCAGCAGCAATGCGCTGGATGAAGCCGCGTACCTGATCCTGCACACCCTGAAGCTCCCGCTCGACAAGCTGGATCCTTTCTTCGATGCGCATCTCTTGCAGGAAGAAGTCGATGCCGTGCTGTATGTGATCGACCAGCGCGCCGACCAGCGCCTGCCCGCCGCCTACATCACGCATGAAGGCTGGCTCGGCGGCTACCGCTTCTATGTGGACGAGCGCGTGATCGTGCCGCGCTCCTTCATCGCCGAACTGATCCCGGACCAGTTTTCACCATGGGTCAGCAATCCGGACAAGGTCACCAACATACTCGAACTGTGCACCGGCTCCGGCTGCCTGCCCATCATGCTGGCCGACGCATTCCCGAATGCACAGGTCGATGCAGTCGATATTTCAGCCGATGCGCTGGCCGTCGCGCAACGCAATGTGGAAGAGTACGAACTGCAGGACCGTATCACGCTGATCGAATCGGACCTGTACGAGAATCTGCCGGAAAACAAGTACGACTTAATCATCAGCAATCCGCCGTACGTCAATTCAGCTTCGATGGGCAAGCTGCCGCCCGAGTATTTGCGCGAACCGCAAATCGCATTGGCAGGCGGCGACGACGGCATGGATCTGGTGCGCAAGATCGTCGCCGGTGCGGCCAAACGGCTGACGCCCAAAGGCATATTGATGGTGGAAATCGGCAATGAAAGAGCCTACGCCGAAGCAGCCTTCCCGGAATTGAACCTGACCTGGCTCACGACCAGTGCCGGTGACGACATGGTGTTCCTGGTAACGGCAGACCAATTGCAATAAATCCTGTGGCCGGCGTTCCTGCCCAGGGTGTAGCAGGGGTTTCGAGTAGTATGCTACTCGCCTGCGGAACGATCTGAACTTGCAAGTTCAGGTGCGCCCTGCAAGGGGGAACCCGGCGCTGCAGCAAGACTCTGGATTCCCGCATCGGCAGGAACCACCAGGCTGGCCTGCACAGCACTACTCCGGTTTACGAGAAAATATTTTCCCGTCAGTCATTTTTTAACTCATTTATTAAGAAACAAAGCAGCTCGCAAGTTTCCGCTTTCTGTTTGCAAATTACATGATCCGTTTTCAACAAGTTTCCCTCATGCGCGGCATCAAGCCGCTGCTAGACAAAGTCGACGTCACGCTCAATCCGGGCGACAAGATCGGCCTGATCGGCGCCAATGGCGCCGGCAAATCCAGCCTGTTCGGCTTGCTGCGCGGCGAGCTGCATGCCGACCTCGGCACCATCGACTTTCCATCCAAATGGCGCGTCGCCTACGTCGCGCAGGAAACGCCGCCGCTGGAGCGTTCCGCGATCGATTACGCAATCGACGGCGACGTCACCCTGCGCCGGCTGGAAGAAGAGCTGGCCTTCCTCGAAAGTGAACCAGATACGCTGGACAACGGCACGCTGATCGGCGAGCTCTACAGCGCGCTGGCCGATGCCGATGCCTACACCGTGCGCTCGCGCGGCGAGCAATTGCTGCTAGGCCTGGGCTTCACGATGGCGCAAATGGAACAACCGGTTGCGAGTTTCTCCGGCGGCTGGCGCATGCGCCTGAATCTGGCGCAAGCGCTGATGTGCCCTTCCGATTTGCTGCTGCTCGATGAACCGACCAACCATCTGGATCTGGACGCCATCATCTGGCTGGAAGACTGGCTCAAACGCTATCCCGGCACTTTGCTGGTCATCTCGCATGACAGGGATTTCCTGGATGCCGTCGTCAACGTCATCGTGCATATCGATGAACGCAAACTGAAACGCTACTCGGGCAATTACTCTGGCTTTGAGCGTCAGCGTGCAGCGCAAATGATCCTGGCGCAAAGCGCAATGGAAAAACAGACACGCCAACGCGCGCATCTGGAATCCTTCATCAACCGCTTCAAGGCGCAAGCCAGCAAGGCGCGTCAGGCGCAAAGCCGGATGAAGGCCCTGGAAAAAATGGAAGAGCTCGCGCCCTTGCGCGCTGCTGCCGAATTTTCATTTGAATTCCGCGAACCTGCTGCTGCACCGAATCCATTGTTAGTGATGGAAAACGTCGATGCCGGTTACCGGATCGAAAATGAAGATTATTCGATCACGGAAAAGAAAATCGTTTCCGGCATCAACTTTTCATTGCAGATCGGCCAGCGCATCGGCCTGCTTGGCGTCAACGGCGCCGGTAAATCGACGCTGATCAAAACCATCGCAGCCGAACTGGCACCGCTGAGCGGCGTATCGGAATTCGGCAAGGGTCTGGCCATCGGTTACTTCGCCCAGCATCAGGTGGAAATGCTGCGCCACGAAGAATCGCCGTTATGGCATCTGGCGCATATCGCACCAAACGTACGTGAACAAGAGCTGCGCAATTTCCTCGGCAGCTTCAACTTCAACGGCGCAATGGTCACCAGCAAGATCGCCCCGTTTTCCGGCGGCGAAAAAGCCCGGCTCGCGTTGGCGCTGATCGTCTGGCAGCGCCCTAACCTGTTGCTGCTCGATGAACCGACCAACCATCTGGATCTGGAAACACGCGAAGCATTGACGATGGCATTGGCGCAGTTCGAAGGCACGCTGATGGTGGTCTCACATGACAGGCATTTGTTGCGCGCGACCACCGACGAATTCATCATCGTCGCCGACGGCAAGCTGCAACCCTTCGACGGCGATCTGGACGATTACAAGGATTGGCTATTCAAAACAAAACTGGCTACCAAAAATGCCGCCGCAGGCAATGCAGCGCTGCCGGCAGTCAAGGAAAAATCTGCCAGCGTAGTCGCACCAGCAGCACCTGCTGCATCAGCGGTGGATAAACGCGAACAAAAAAAGCAGGAAGCAGAAGATCGCCAGAAACTTGCTGCGCACAGAAAACCGATAGAGCTAAAAATCAAAAAACTGGAAGAGCAAATCGCCAAGCGCAACGCACAGAAAGCCGTCGTAGAGACAGCTCTTGCCGATCCCTTGATCTACGATGCCGCCAAGAAAAAAGAACTGAAGCAGTTGCTGGCAGATCAGTCTTTCTATACGAAAGAAGTCACGCAGCTGGAAGCAGAATGGCTGCAACAGCAGGAAGCGCTGGAACAAGCAGGCGCATAACGGACATCAACCCGGTGCTCGACACATGGCCCAGCCTCGCACACTCAGCATCATAGGATGCGGCAAAGTCGGCCAGACGCTGGGGCGCTTGTGGACAGAGCATAAAGCCATCACGATCCAGGACATCCTGAATAAGTCGGCGGCAAGCACTGCCCGAGCCGTTACCTTCATAGGTGCGGGACGCGCAGCCAGGGACTATGCCGACCTGATCCCTGCAGACATCTTCCTGATCGCCGCACCAGACGATCAGATCGCTGCCTGCTGCGTCGCCCTGGCGCATGCCGGCTGTCTCTCGGCCGGCAGCGTCGTCTTCCATTGCAGCGGCGCGCTGCCGTCCTCGATATTGCAGGCGGCAAGCGAGCGCGGTGCCAGCGTCGCCAGCATCCATCCGATACGCAGCTTTGCCGCACCGGAAAAAGTCGCCATGGATTTTGCCGGTACCTATTGCGGCGCCGAAGGCGAGCAACGCGCACTCGATATGTTGACGCCGTTATTCACGGCAATCGGTGCTCAGTTGGTGACGATCAAAATTGAAGACAAGATCCTGTATCACGCCGCCGCCGTGTTCGCCTCCAACTATCTGGTCACCTTGCTCGACACCGCCGTGCAAACCTACGGCCAGGCCGGTATCGCGCCCGATGTGGCGCTAAGGATGATGGCCTCGCTGGTGCGCGAGACGACAGACAATGTTTTAAGGATGGGGCCGCAACAGGCCTTGACCGGCCCGATCGCACGCGATGATGTCGCTACCGTGCTCAGGCAGTATCGCGCCGTCACCAAATGGAACCGGCCTTATGGCGCGCTATACAAACAACTGGGGAAATTGACCGGACATCTTGCACGCCGGCGGAAAAAATCAGATCGCGAGTAATCCTCGCAGAATGCAAATATCACGAACAGAGTCCGGTATCAGCTATCCGGCACCACCGGCACCTCTGTCACCACATCCGGCAAACCCGACAGGATCATCAATTCCACGCGACGATTGCGCAGCCGCCCTTCCGGCGTATCGTTGCTGTCGACTGGATGATTGGCGCCGTGGCCCATCGCGACCAGGCGTTTTTCATTCACGCCGCTTTCCAGAAACAGGCGCACCACGCTGCTGGCGCGCACGGCTGACAATTCCCAGTTGGATGGAAACATCGTGTTCTTGATCGGGACATTGTCGGTGTGGCCTTCAACCTGGATGTCGTTGTCGACCTTGTTCAATACTTCAGCAACGGCACGCAGCGCTTTTTCCGATTGCGGGCTGAGCTTGGCTTCGCCGGGCGCAAACAACACGCTGGCATTGATCTCGACGCTGACGCCGCGATTGGTTTGCGTCACGCGCACCTTGCCCTGGCTGATCAACGGTGCCATGGCCTTGAGAATATCGCGTGCGATATTGGTCATGCGGGCTTTTTCACGTTTGGCGGCAGCGTCATTGGCGCGTGGTGGATGCGCCGACATCGGCAGCGGCAAGGCCGGGCGACTCGGTTCGACTTGCGGTCTTATGGTTGGCGCTTTGGGCGTCACGCCGCTGAAGGCACTGCCGAGCGAATTGGACAGAATGCGGTACTTGCCTTCATTGACGGAAGAGATCGCGTACATGACGACAAAGAAGGCGAACAGCAGCGTGATGAAGTCGGCATAAGACACCAGCCAACGGTCATGGTTTTCATGCTCTTCTTCGTGTTTTCTGCGTGCCATGTATGCTCAAGTCTGCGTGTGGTGAGGAACCATAGCCTTACATCAGATAGATATTCATCCGCTCTTCAATCAAGCGTGGATTGTCGCCGGCGGCAATACCGGCAAAGGCATCTGCCAGCATTTCATGTTTGAAGACATCGCGATTGACGATCGCCTTGAGCTTGCTGGAAATCGGCAGGAACACCAGATTGGCAAAACCGACGCCGTATATCGTCGCCACAAATGCCACCGCAATGCCGCTGCCGAGCCGGCTTGGATCAGTCAGGTTTTCCATCACGTGGATCAAGCCGAGCACAGCGCCGAGTATGCCTATGGTCGGCGCGTAACCGCCCGCCGCTTCCCATATCTTGATCGCCAGGCGCTCACGTGTTTCATAAGCGCCCACTTCCATATCCAGCACTTCACGCAATTTGATCGGATCGACGCCATCGACTATCAGGCGCAAGCCGTGTGCAATGAAGGGATCCCGGACATCCTTGATGACACGCTCCAGGCTGAGCAGGCCTTCGCGCCGTGCGATAACGCTCCAGCTGATGATGTCCTGGGTCAAGGCGGCATAATCGTCGGCTTTCGGCACAAAAACGCGGGCTGACATCTTGATGCCGCGCACAAAATTTTTCCAGCCGCTTTGCAGCAGCACTGCGCCTATCGTGCCGACAACAACAATGACGAATGCCGCCGGCTGCACCAGCGAAGCGAGTTTTCCGCCTTCGAGAAACTGACCGGCAAGCAAACCGCCAAGCGCAAGCGCAACACCAATTAAGCTACCCCAGTCCACGCTTTCTCCCTTAAGTTTGCACGCATCCTGGCGATGGCCTGGCTATGTAATTGCGATACTCGCGACTCGGTCACGCCCATCACTGCGCCGATTTCCTTCAGGTTCATTTCCTGCTCGTAGTACAAACCCATCAGGATTTTTTCGCGTTCCGGCAAGGCCTGAATCGCGTCTATGACGGCGGAGCGAAAACCGGTGTTCATCAGGTTCTGCAAGGGATCAGGCGACTCGTCGGTGCAATAACGGTCGAGGAAATGCTCGCTATCCTCGGTATCGTGAAAGTCTTCGTAATAAACCAGTTGATGACCGCCGCCATCGCTGAGCAAATCCTGATAATCCGCCAGCGACAGCTTGAGCTGTTTTGCCACTTCGCTTTCATTCGGTGGGCGGCCCAGCTTTTGCTGCAAGCTGTTCATCGCGACCTCGATCTTGCGCATGTTTTGCCGCATGCTGCGCGGCATCCAGTCGCTGCTGCGCAACTCGTCGAGCATGGCGCCGCGTATGCGCTGGACTGCATAGGTTTCAAACTGTGCGCCGTGCGTTTCTTCGTAGCGACTGACGGCATCGAGCAAACCTATCATGCCGGCCTGGATCAGATCATCGACTTCCACGCTGGGCGGCAGTTTGGCTTTCATCTGGTGCGCCAGCTTTTTGACCAGCGGCGCATGCTCGCTGATCAAGTGGTCTTTGTCCGATTTTCCTTCCGCCGTATACATCATTCAGGCCCCAAGTCTGGCGCCATGGGCAGACAATGCAAACCGTTCTGCCAGACGCCGGAAGGCGACTGAGGCACCGGCCATCGGGAACGCATCCACCACTGCCCGGCCCAGACGTGCCGCACGCGTCAAATGATCGTCGGACGGCACAGAGCCGACCGCATGCAATTGCACGGCCAGATAACGGCTGGCGGCTTGCGCCATGTTTTGATAGACGACTTCGGCTTCGCGTTCATCGGCGCCGGTGACCAGGATGCCGAAAGGCCGGCGTCCCAGTTGCGCATTGAGGCGCTTGATCAGCGAGTACGCTTGCTTGATGGAGGCGGCGCCGGGCGTGACCTGAATCACGATGTCGCCGCTGGCCATGCCGGGGATAGCGAAATTGTCGTTCGCATCGAGCTCGGCATCGACCACCAGCACGTCTGACTGCGCTGCCAGCACGCCAAAGGCATTCGACAGGCGACGCAGCTGATCTGCATCATGCGTGGCTGCATGCAGCGAGCCGCTGGTCAATGAAGCCAGGCCGAAACCTTGCGGCATCGCTTGCACTACCTGATCCAGCGCGCGCTGCTGTCGCGCCACGTCGAGCAGGGTGGCTTGCATGTCCACGCCCATGCGGCGCGTGATGCCATCGGCCGAGGTGCATGCATCGAGCAACACGACATCGCTGCCGCTCAAGGCGAGAGAGGCACTCAAATTGACCAGCATCGCACTCTTGTCCGCCACCGGGGCCGCAGACAAAAAAGTAAAGATGCGCGGCTTCGGTCCGGCGAGCATACGCCGCAGACCTTCTGCCTGATCACATTCGAAACTAGCCAAGTATCACCTCACGCAAACTTTTTTCATTCATTGCTCGTGCCGTATTTGCCATGACCAAAGGGATTTCTGCATCATTGAACTGGAATGGCGCTGTTTCACGTTTAAGCTTGAATGCACGGTCAACCAGGTATTGCTGGTTGGCGACATGCAGGTCTTCCGGCACGCGTTGTCCATTAGCGACGTAGTATAAGTTCAATTTATGCCTGATGACTACATCTAGTGCACTGCCGATGGTTGCAGCTTCATCCAGTTTGGTCAATATGCAGCCGGCCAGACCCTCGCCCATATAGGAACGCACGACTTCATTGAGGGTTTCGCCGGTCGATGTGGCGTTCAGGCACAGCAGGCGTTTGACCTGGCTGCCGGCACCGGACAGCATCGCAATCTGTTCTGCCACCATCTGGTCGCGCTGGCTCACGCCCACG
This sequence comes from Herminiimonas sp., assembly GCF_030645555.1. Taxonomy (GTDB): domain Bacteria; phylum Pseudomonadota; class Gammaproteobacteria; order Burkholderiales; family Burkholderiaceae_D; genus Oxalicibacterium. The sequence goes on along the minus strand of NZ_JAUSME010000245.1, from coordinate 2,861 downwards.
GTATCGATCAGCACGGTGTGTTTGCCTTTGAGTTCATCAAGCGCAATGCGCAGGTCCGCTTCATCCTTGACCGAGTGCACCATGACGCCGAGGATCTTGCCGTAGATGCGCAACTGCTCGTAGCCGCCGATACGATAACCGTCGGTCGTGATCAGGGCCAGCTTGCCGGGACCGTGACGCATCACGCAGCGTGCGGCCAGTTTTGCCGTCGTCGTGGTTTTGCCGACACCGGTCGGGCCGACCAGGGCGTAGACGCCGCCTTTTTCGAGAATTTCGTTTTCGTTGCCTATCGTGGCCAGGTTGCGCGTCAGGATAGTCTTGATCCAGTCCATGCCGCTCTGGTTGTCGCTGCCGGCCGGCATTCTTTCAATCAGATAGCGCGCCAGACTGGCGCTGAAACCGGCTGCCAGCATTTCGCGCAGCACGCTGGACTTGGCTGGTTCGCGCTTGTGCTGATCGGTCCATGCCAGTTCGGCCAGCTGCATTTCCAGCATGCCGCGCATCGAGCGGATTTCCTTCATCACATCATGCAGCTCGGCGCTGTTGATTTCGCCTGCGGGGGCAGCTTGCGTTGCGCCGGCAGTGATGGCCAAAGGTGCAGGCTGGGCTGCCTTGTGGCGCGGAGCCAGGGCAGCCAGCGTGTTTTCCGAAATCGTTTTTTCGATGACAGGATCGGACAACGATGCCATGTCTTCGCCAGCCAGCGCCAGTATCTCGACCCCGCCATCGACAGTGCGATTGGAAAGGATGACTGCATCCGGTCCGAGTGCTTCGCGCACCAGACTCCATGCGCCCCTGGACGTACTTGCAGTAAATTTTCTGACATTCATACCTGGCCTCCAACTAAGCTAGTCACTCTGATCGTTTTTGAATCGGGTACTTCTGCGTGCGAAAGTACTTTTAATTGCGGCAATGCACGACGCAGGAAGCGCGCCAGCAAGGCCCTTAACTGTGCCGGTACCAAAAGTACCGGCGTCAATCCCATTTGCTCCTGTTGCCGCGTCGCGGCTTCTGCCTGTGCGGCGATCGTATCGGCCAATCCCGGCTCTATGCCGGCGCCTTCCGGACCGCTGGCACTCAATGCTTGCGTGAGCAGGCGCTCGAGGCGGTTATCCAGTGTCATGACGGACAATTCATTGGTCGACGGGAACAGCTGCTGCACGATGGCGCGACCCAGAGTCACGCGTACCAGCGCCGTCAATTCATTGACGTCTTGCGTATAAGGCGCGTGCTCGGTCAGGGTTTCGATGATGCTGTGCATGTCACGGATGTGCACGCCTTCTATCAACAGGTTTTGCAATACTTTTTGCAGCGTGGACAATGGAATCAGCTTGGGCACCAGGTCTTCCACCAGCTTCGGCGTTTCCTTGGTCAGATGGTCCAGCAATTGCTGCACTTCCTGGCGACCCAGCAATTCAGCCGCATGCGTAGTGATCAAGTGATTCAAATGCGTGGCAACCACGGTACCGGCATCGACCACGGTGTAACCCATGCCTTGCGCCTGTTCACGCAAGCTTGCATCTATCCAGGTGGCAGGCAAACCGAAGGCTGGGTCGCTGGTGACAGGACCCGGCAGGGTGCCGCTGACCATGCCCGGATTGATCGCCAGATATTGTCCCGAGTGCGCCTCGCCATTGCCGACTTCTACGCCCTTGAGCGTGATGCGATAAGCCGATGGTTTCAATTCAAGATTGTCGCGGATATGTACCGATGGCGACAAGAAACCGACTTCCTGTGCGAATTTCTTGCGTATGCCCTTGATGCGGCGCAGCAGCTCGCCGCTTTGCGCTTTATCAACCAGCGGGATCAGGCGATAACCGACTTCCAGCCCCAGGGTATCGACCTGCACGATATCCTGCCAGCTGGCTTCTTCGATTTCCGGTGCAGCCGGTGGCGCAGTCACTTCGGCTTCGACTTCGGGTTCCTTCTTTGCGCGTTGCGCAACCATGTAGGCGGCACCTGCCATCGCGCTGGCCAGGAAGAGGAAAGACATATGCGGCATGCCCGGGATCAAGCCCATGCCGCCGATGATGGCTGCGGTGATGTACAACACTTGCGGCTTGGCGAACAACTGGCCGACCAGCTGGCCGCCTATGTCTTGTTCGCTGGCCACGCGCGAGACGACGATACCTGCCGCAGTGGAAATGATCAGCGAAGGAATCTGCGCCACCAGGCCGTCACCGATGGCCAGCAAGGTGTAGTTTTCCAGCGCGGCGGAAAAGCCCATGTCATGCTGGATGATGCCGACCACCAGCCCGCCGACGATATTGATGACGGTGACGATGATGCCGGCGATGGCGTCGCCGCGTACGTATTTGCTGGCGCCGTCCATCGCGCCGTAGAATTCCGCTTCCTGTGCAACCTGCGTGCGACGCAGGCGCGCATCCTGTTCGCCTATCAAGCCGGCGTTCAAGTCGGCGTCGATCGCCATTTGCTTACCCGGCATCGCATCGAGGGCGAAACGCGCACCCACCTCGGCGATACGGCCCGCACCCTTGGTGACGACGGTAAAGTTGATGATAGTCAAAATCACGAAGACGACGATACCGACCGTGTAATTGCCGCCGATCAAAAAATGACCGAAAGCTTCAATCACCTTGCCGGCTGCATCCGGGCCGTTATGGCCTTCGGTCAATACCACGCGTGTGGATGCCACGTTGAGCGACAGGCGCAACATCGTGCTGACCAGCAGCACGGTCGGGAACACCATGAAGTCCAGCGGCTTGACCGTATACAGCTCTGTCAGCAGGAAGATGATCGACAGCGCGATTTTGAAGCTGATGAAAATATCGAGCACGATGGCCGGCAGCGGCTAGATCATCATAGTCAGCATCATGATGATGATCAGCGGTGCGGCGATG
>NZ_JAUSME010000066.1 GCF_030645555.1 Herminiimonas sp. | reverse complement strand
GCTTTGTCCGCGGCAAGGACAATACGCATGTAGGTTCCGGCCTGGGACTGGCGATCGTCAAGCGCGTGGTCGATCATCTGGGCTGGCAGATAGAACACCAGACGCCGCCAGGCGGTGGCAGCCGTTTCACGTTGACATTTCCACCACATTCAGACGCTGCAGGAGATTTTCAAGGCGACAGGACCGCGCTTCCAGCCTGAGTATTCTGAGCGCACTCTGCATCCAATAAACGAGCCTGTGTCGGCCCGACCTTAACGCACCCTTAACGGCGAAATCGATAGCGTAGCGACTTCTTCTATCTGAAGTTGGTATACGCATTGAAAATTTTGCAAGCTGCCGGCAATCCCGGCACAGCCCTGAACCTTAGTGGCAGCAGCCACTTTTTCCCGTTTTTTGCTCGCCTCCCAGCCATAAGCGTTGAGCGGCTGGCCATACTTGCGAGCCTGTTTTTTTCGCTGGCGTGCAATCACCTGTTTTTCTCGGCCGCACTGGCCAATCGTGACTGGTCGCATCCGGGCACCTGGATTTTTGCCGGTGCGATTTTTATCGCGATCACCGCTTTGCAAAGCGCCGCCCTGTTCATCCTGCTCAATCGCTGGAACGCCAAACTGGTGCTTTCCGTGCTGTTCCTCGTCACCGCAGCGGCCACGTATTACATGAACACCTACACCGTATTCTTCAATACGGAAATGGTCAGGAACATCCTGCGCACCGACGTCAAGGAAGCCAGTGAATTATTCTCGCTGAATTTCTGCATACACATGTTCGTGTACGCAGTGCTGCCGATACTGCTGGTCTCGCAATTGCGGTTGAAAACCACGCCTTTGCGTCGCAGCATGCTGGTGCGCCTGGCTTACGTCGTTGGCGCCATCGTCATTGCCGCCGGCTCCATCATGCTGGTGTTCCAGGATTTTTCTTCGCTGATGCGCAATCAAAAGGAAGTGCGCTTCCTGATCACGCCAAGCAACTACCTGTTTTCGCTGACCCGCGTAGTGGCTGCCGATACCGCGCAGGCAAACACGCCGAAGATTCCGATCAGCGGCGATGCCAAACTGGGCGCCGGCTGGGCCCAGCGCACCAAACCCATGCTGTTCGTGCTGGTAGTCGGTGAGACCACACGTGCAGCAAACTGGGGCTTGAACGGTTACGCGCGTCAGACCACGCCCGAGCTGAGCAAGCTCAATGTCATGAACTTCAGCAACGCCACGTCCTGCGGCACCAATACCGAAGTATCGGTACCGTGCATGTTCTCGACCTATGGCCGGCGCAATTACGATGAAAAAGAAATCCGCGGACATGAATCGCTGCTGCACATCATCGACCATGCCGGCCTGAAAACCGTATGGCGCGACAATCAGGCTGGTTGCAAGGGTGTATGCGACGGCCTCGAAGAGCAGCGTCTCGACAACAGCAAGAATGCCGCGCTGTGCGATGGCGAACGCTGCCTCGACGAGATCCTGCTGGACAACATGGATGGCGAAATACACAAGGCAAAGAATGGCAATCTGTTCGTCGTGCTGCATCAACTGGGCAATCACGGGCCGGCCTATTTCCGCCGCTATCCTGCCGAAATGCGTACCTATGCACCGACCTGCGATACGGCAGACCTGAGCAAGTGCTCGAAAGAAGAGATCGTCAATGCCTACGACAATGGCGTGCTGTACACCGATCGCTTCCTCGCCAAAACGATCAACTACCTGAAGACGCAAACGACTTACGATACGGCCATGCTGTATCTGTCCGACCATGGCGAATCGCTGGGCGAACGCGGCATATTCCTGCACGGCTTGCCGTACTCGATCGCACCGAAGGAACAGACGCAGATACCGATGGTGATGTGGCTGTCGCAAGGATTCGCCAACAGTTTCGGCTTGAACACGGACTGTATCGGCAAGCGTAGTGGCAATGCAGTCAGCCATGACAACCTGTTCCACTCGATACTCGGCATGCTGCAGATCGAATCGAAATATTATGACAAAACGCTCGATCTGAGCGCAGGCTGCCACGCATAAGCGGATAGCGTATTTATCCCCGGCGCAGAGCCGAGGTGAAAGTCAAACCACCAATGAAAAGCCCCGGTCTGCATTAAATGCAGACCGGGGCTTTTCATTTAGGGCAGCGCGCCCGGCTTGGGCACGCGCCACGCATGGCAACTAACTGATTTTCGCGGCGACCAGCATGCCGCTGAGCAGGAAACCGGTTGGTATCAACAAACGCTTCCGGCCTGTCCATCGACGATTTTCCACCCATGTGAACAACAGCGCACCGCCGGCTATGCTGGCGCCAAGCGCGATCAGCATGCCGACGATGTTGGCAAATATCTGTTGCGGAAAGAAGTGGGAAAAGACTGCATTCACGAGCATGCACAGCGGGAAGTGGATCAGGAAGACTGAATACGAAATACGCCCGAGATACGTCAGCGCGGGCGGCATCTGCCATTGCTCCAGTGCGCCGGATTGGCGCGCCACACCCAGCATCAGCATCACACTACCCGCCACCAGTATGCGTGCGCGGAAATCAAGCAGCAAGGCAGCCAGCACCACCATGCTCAGCAAGGCCAGCCACAGCACGCCATGCTGGCGGCGCGACGCCCAGTAAGCAAGCGCGCCCAAGCCGTAAGAACCGAAGAAATACAGCGCGGTCGCATCCCATTCCTGGTTCAGGTTGAAGATGAACAGCGATGCCAGCGTTAGCAGTGCGATCGCTATCGGGCCGAGAAAATTCAGGCGCGGGTAGCGCGCTTCTATTCGGCCGGCGCACCAGAGCAGCAGTGCTGCCAGCGCAAACAGCTGCAGGTCGATCGCCACATACCAGACGCCGGCAGACAGGGCTTCCTGCCCGACCAGGTCCTGCAGGAAAAATACATGCGCCAGCAACTGCATGAAGTCGGGGGCGTCCGGGATCGAATCATGCGTCAGTAATTCGCGCGCAATTTCCGCACACAGGACTGCGAACGCCAGCGCGACCAGGTAGGGTATGGCCAGGCGCAGATAGCGTTGATAGATGGACTGTATAGGGTTGCCGAGCAGCGGTTTGCCATGTGGCGCAAATTTAGCCGCCAGCAAAAATCCGGCAATCACGAAAAAGGCTTGCACCGCCATCCGCCCGTATTGATATGACAGATCGATCAGCGTCGGCATGAGCGGATAGGCGACATCGGACATCGGACCGTAAAACGCGAGATGGTGAAGCACGATTAACAAACAGGCAATTGCCTTGAGCGCATCGACGCAAGGCATTCTGGAAGAACTACGCATGAATATCTGACTTCTTGGATTTCTATTTTGACGCCACTGGCGGATAGGGAGGAGCTCGTCGACTATTCTGCCGACCCAGCCTCAGCAAGGGGAAGGGCGCGAGTTTACACCCAATGGCCTTATTTTGCAGGCTGATGGGATGAAAATCCTGTAATAGCGATCGAACGATTATCAGGATGCCATGTCTGTAAGGCGACAAAACCCTGCGCCCAGGCAGCTATCCAAGCCACAAGCTGTATGCGCGCAGCAGCGAATAACACTATGATACGCAACCCGGGCTATTCGATAAAAGCGACTTTCCATGCACAACACTGAATTACACGACGACAGCGCAGCGGATCACGGCAACGCCATACACGAGCCACGCCTGTGGCGCGACGACGGCTGGACTGCACGCGTCATCAAGAATGAAGACGATGAAGGCTGGGCGGTGGCCATGATCAAGGATGGCGAAAGCGAACCGGCACTGGTCGGTCCGTGGACGATGGGGCGCGACAAGAAGAATCCCAAGCCGCTGGATACGCCCGCCTTCCATACGCTGGTGAAAACAGCCGCCGAAATATTGCGCAGGCATGAACAGCAACTGCATGCGACGCTGCACAAGAGCGTGACGGTAAATACCGCGAGCGCCACGATCACGGTCGCACTGGATATCGTGCCGGATGAAGACGATCCGTATGCACTGCTCAGCGCACAGGATGAAGACGGCGCACAACTGGCTGAAGTACGCGTGGTGCCATCCTTCAAATTGACGCGCACCAGTGCCGAAAAATGGATGGAAAACGGTTTCCGGAAACCTGCTGATTGAATTGAGCAGTTTGCGACAGACAGGCAGATTGCCCGTTTGTGCACACAACAAAGCTTACAATGCCTTGATGCATCACTTTCTCCCGATACTCTCTCCAGCCACCAGCAAAAGACGCGCATGAAACTATCCCGTTTTATCACCGAGCACATGGAAGAAATTCTCAACGAATGGGATGCATTTGCCCAAACGCTACTGCCTGCTGCCGCAGATATGTCTTCCCGCGCCTTGCGCGATCACGCCAGGCAGATCCTGCAAGAGCTGACCGTCGATATCGACACCAAACAAAGTGCGCTGGAGCAGACCGAGAAATCCAAAGGCATGGCCATGGATGTATCGGATGACAGTGCCGCCGCCACGCATGGCGAATTGCGCCATCTGAGCGGCTTTTCACTGCTGCAACTGACCTCGGAATACCGCGCGCTGCGGGCCACCGTATTGCGCCTGTGGCTGCCGCACGTTACGCAGATTACAGAAATAACGACGCGCGACATGGTTCGCTTCAACGAAGCCATAGATCAGGGATTGGCGGAGTCAGTCGTCACCTATTCCGAAAGCAATGTGCGCACACGGGATACCTTCCTAGCGATTCTTGGACATGATTTAAGAAGCCCGCTGGCTGCAATGGCCATGGCGGGCCATTATCTGGCGCTGCCCGGGGTGGGGACGGAGGCAACCCTGCGCGTCGGCAGCCGCGTCAAACGCAGTGCGGCGACCATGACGGCAATGGTCAATGACATGCTGGAATATGCGCGCGGGCAGCTGGGCGGCGAAATGCCGATCGCATTCGAGCAAGCCGATCTGCAGGATATTTTTCAAGCCTCGCTGCATGACGCCAGGGCGGTGCATCCCGAATGCCCGTTTGAACTGAGCACGACAGGAGATCTGAGCGGCTCGTTTGACAGCGTACGCCTGCAGCAGGTATTTACCAACTTGCTCAATAACGCCGCGCAATACAGGGGGAAAGAGCACCCCGTCACCATACTCGCCGAAGGCAAGGCAGATACGGTGACTATCCAGGTGAAAAATTTCGGTCCTGCGATTCCACCCGAATCGCTGCAGACGATATTTCAGCCGCTGGTTCAACTCTCGGTGGAAGATGAGCAGGTCGGCCGCCCATCCACCAGCCTGGGCCTGGGATTGTTCATCGCGCGCGAAATCACGCTGGCGCACGGCGGCACCATTTCAGCCACCTCCGATGAAACAAACGGGACCGTCATGACGGTCCAGCTGCCACGCGCGCGTTCCTGATTAGCGCCTGACAAGCGCCTACGCGGCGCCGAGCTTGCCGTACAGGCGGGCAAATTCTTCATCCAGCGTGTTCTTCGGCAAGCTGCTGTTGCCGCGGCCATACCAGTAACGCGCATTGCCCAGATCGCCTTCGACGCGATGCAGGTAACCGTGTATCAGGCACGAGTATTCATCGCCATGCACCTGCACCAGCGCGTGCGACTCTTCCCAGTTTCCCGCTTTTGCCAGATCCAGCACTTTCTTGTGATCACAAGCCATTTCTTATCCTTGCTTATCCTTGATTAGTCGCCGGACCCATAGCGTTCCAGCTCGAATACTTCGGCATATTCACACCCGAGTGTGAGGCCGGTGTGACGATTGACTGCCAGCACGCGCTCGTCAAATCCCTGTCCACGCGTATTCAAATTGCGCTGATGCTGCGACTGATGCAAACGCAGCATTTCCGCTTTCCACCTCGCCGCGTCCGCATCAAACGGCATATAGAGATCGGTACGCATCGCCAGCGTTTTCGCATCCTGGTTCAATACTGCCCACAGCTGCAGATTATCCGCCAGCGCAGCGGCGCGAAACAAGGCATACGTGCGCTGATGCGTGACATTGCTGTCGTTCCCGTGCGGCATGAACACCAGATCCGGCTGACGCGTCGATAAATAATCGCGTATGCAAGCCTGATTGGCCGCGTCCAGCCGCGGGTTGCCTTTTTCATCCGGCGGCAGGCGCAGGAAGGTCAGGCGCTCGGGCGGCAAACCGAAGAATGCGCAACTCGCACTCTGTTCGGCTTCACGCAGGGCCGCCTTCTCTGCCGCCGCATGCGCACCGGAAAAACCGTCTTCGACACCGCTGGCGCCAGTCGTCAACACAGCCAGATGGATGATGTCGCCACGCTGGTGGAAGCAGCGCAAGGTGACGCCTATCGCATCGAAGTCATCCGGGTGCGGCGCCAGCACCACCAGCACCAGCGGCGACGGCAGCTGCAGTTGTAAATCCTGCACGTTCAACGGCTGCTTGTCTGGCGCAGGCTGCAGCGCCAGTGTCATCGCATGCTGCCCTTGATTCATTTGACTATCGTGCCGGCCTTGAGCGCGGCCACGGTTTCACGGTAGCCGCCGATCAGCTTGCCGTCTGCATACACTTGCGGGAAAGTCGGCCAGCCACTCCACATCTTGATGGCCAGCCTTGGTTTCCACATCGACCAGTAATTACCGTATTCAAGATAGGTAAAGGCGACACCCGCCTCATCCAGAGCCTGGCGCGCCTTCTTGACGAAGGGATTGATGCCCATGCCGACCACGACTACATGGTCGGCCGCCACATGCTGCGCCACTTCGCTGACCACCTTCTGGTGGTAGCTGGAAATCAAACGCAGCGCATCAGGCGCAATATGTTCTGTAGCAAGTATGGGACGGTTCATGCAATCTTTCCTAAGTGTTCAACAGTATGCGCAGATGCAGCATCAGCAATATCGCGCGCCATTATTTTTCCAGCTCCAGTTGCGGCGCAGGTGCAGGCACAGCAGCATCGACCGTCTTGATGCCGCGCGCCCTGTTCACCATGCGCTTTAACCAGTGTTCCAGATCGTCAATATAGGTAAATACGGCCGGCACCACCAGCAAGCTCAACAGCGTAGACGTGATCAAGCCGCCGATCACCGTGATCGCCATCGGCGAACGGAAGCTGGGATCAGCGCCCCAGCCGAGCGCCAGCGGCAACATGCCGGCACCCATGGCTATCGTCGTCATGATGATGGGACGACTACGCTTGTGACAGGCATCGACCAGTGCATCGAAGCGGTTCATGCCGGCTTCACGCGCCAGGATTGCATAGTCGACCAGCAGGATGGAGTTCTTGGTGACTATCCCCATCAGCATGATCAAGCCGATCATCGACGGCATCGACAGTGCGCGCCCAGTCAGCAGCAAGGCCACGATCGCGCCTCCTATCGACAAGGGCAGTGCTGCGAGAATTGTCACCGGCTGCATGAAATCCTTGAACAGCAGCACCAGCACACCGTAGCTGCACAGCACGCCGATCAGCATCGCCAGGCCGAAGCTGGCAAACAGTGCCTGCATTTCCTGCGCATCGCCGAGCTCGGCAATCTTCACTGCCGGCGGCAGGTTTTTCATCGATGGCAGGGCGCGCGCCTCTTCATTAACTTCGCCCAGCGCGCGTCCGCCCAGCTCTACATCCAGCGTGACATTGCGGCTGCGATTCAAGCGATCGATCTGCGCCGGTCCGCTTTGCATCGTCACGGTAGCAACATTGCCCAGCATGACAGGACCGTTCTTGCCCGGCACCGTCAGGCGTTCGATGGCGGACAGATCGGCGCGCACGCTATCCGGCAGCTTGATGCGTATCGGCACCTGGCGCTCGGACAGATTGAGCTTCGGCAAATTCATGTCGTAATCGCCGGCGGTGGCAACGCGTACGGTTTCACCTATGCTGGCCGTGGTCACACCCAGATCGGCGGCGCGTGCCGTATCGGGACGAACGATGATTTCCGGCCGCACCAACGAAGCACTGGAACTGACATTGCCTATGCCCTTGAGGGTGCGCAATTCACGCTCGACGCGCTGCGCTGCTTCCGACAGCGCAAGCGGGTCTTCACTGCGCAAGACCAGCTGCATCTTGACGCCGGTATCAGCCGGACCGACCGTGAAACGCGCACCGGGAATATCGGAGATATTGTCGCGTATGCGCGATTCGATGGCCGCCATCGGTTCGCTGCGCTCGTTGCGGTGCGTGGTCGTCAGCGTCAGCACCGCACGCCGCGCTTCGGCCGAGGCGCCGGGCGCAAAGGCGTCACCGCTGGAGCCGCCGCCAATCGAACTGAACACGCTCTTGATATCCTTGTCCCGCATCACGGCCACGCGCACGCGTTCGGCAGTGGTGGTGGTTTCTGCCAGCGTGCTGCCGGGTGGCAGTTCGATATTGATCTGCGTCTGCCCGCGATCGGCTGGCGGCACAAAGCCGGTCGGCAGCAGCGGCACCAGCATGATGGAGCCAACGAAGAACAGGCCGGAGGCGATCGCCGTAATCAGCCGGTGATTCAGACACCATTTCATCGTCGCCAGATAACGCTGCATCAACCAGCTGTCTTTTTCTTCATGTTCCTTGATCGGCTTCAGGATGTAGGCTGCCATCATAGGCGTCAGCAAACGCGCCACCAGCAGCGATGCCAGGATCGCCAGCACCGCAGTCCAGCCGAACTGCTTGAAGAACAGGCCCGGGATACCCGCCATGAACGCGGTCGGCAGGAATACCGCGACCAGCGCGAAGGTGGTGGCAAACACCGCCATGCCGATTTCATCGGCTGCTTCCATCGCCGCCTGCATCGGCGTCTTGCCCATGCGCAGATGGCGCGAAATGTTTTCAATCTCGACGATCGCATCGTCGACCAGCACCCCGACCACCAGCGCCAGCGACAGCAGGGTCACGGTATTGAGCGTGTAACCGAAATACTTCAGGCCGAGAAAGGTCGGAATCACCGACAGCGGCAACGCAGCTGCAGCCACCAGCGTGGCACGCCAGTCGCGCAGGAACCACCACACCACCAGCACCGCCAGCAATGCGCCTTCGTACAGCAACTCCATCGAACCGTCGAAATTTTCTTCCACCGGTTGCGCATTGTCGATCGCCTGCTTGAAGACGATATTGCGATGCGCCGCCTGCAGCTCTTCCACCGCCGCACGCGTACCTTCGGCGACATCCAGTTCACTCGCACCCTTGGTGCGGAAGACTTCAAAACCGACGACGACCAGACCATCCTGCGAGGCCGATGAACGACGTTCAGCTATCGTATCGGTCACCGTGGCAACCTGATCGAGCCGGACGTGATGGCCGTCGGCCAGCGGGATATCCAGCGCCGCCAGTTCGGCGGCCGTCTTCACGGTTGCAATCGTGCGGACTGCCTGTTCGGCACCGCTGACGTCACCGCGTCCGCCCGGCGCTTCCTGCTGCACCAGTCGCAAACGCCGCGAGACATCGATCGCGGCGACATTCAAGGCCGCCATTTTTGCCGCATCGAGTTCAATACGGACTTCGCGACTGACGCCGCCCACGCGCTTGAACGAACCGACGCCAGGCACGCTGAGTACGCGCTTGGCGACGGTGTTATCGACGAACCAGCTCAGTTCCTGTTCGTCGAGTTTGCTGTTCGGCGCTGCAGCTGCCGTGAATGTCAGGATCACGCGGCCGGCAGTCGACACCTTGGTCACCGATGGATCGCGCAGATCGCTGGGCAGGTCGGCGCGTATCAGGGCTACCGCATCGCGTACATCATTGACCGCATCCGAAATGTTTTTCTCGAGGACGAATTCAACCGTGACTGTCACCGCGCCGTCGAGCACCTTGGTGTAAATATTCTTGATGCCTTGCAGGGTTGCGACCGAATCCTCGATCTTGCGCGCGACTTCTGTTTCCAGTTGTGCCGGCGCGGTACCGGGCAGGCTGGCGCTGACGGTGACGATAGGCAGTTCGATATCAGGGAAATCCTGCACCGCGCTTGATTTGAACGACAGGAGGCCGGCGAGTCCCAGCAGCACAAACAGCATGATGGCCGGGATCGGGTTCTTGATCGATAGCGAAGAAAAATTCACGCGTGCTCCCTATTTGGCCGCTGGTACGGCGCGTGCAGGCGTCGTTACCGCATGGGCTTTTTGCATGTCGGACTGCGGCGCTGCAGGCGTTGCGGCAGAGGCGGCATCCGCCGGCAGTGCCGCAACCACTTTCACCAGATCGCCATCGTTCAGGAATCCGGCGCCGCTCGCAACCAATACCGCATCCGGCGGGATGCCGGTCACCACTTCAATCCGGTCATTCAAACGGCGCCCAGTTTGTATCTTCGTTTGCGTCACGCGATTGTCCGTATTAAGGCGGAATACATAACTGAAACCGTCGCGTATGACTACTGCCTGCTGCGGCACCGTAACGGCGGACGACATGCCGAGATCGAATTCGCCAGTAGCAAACATGCCGGCACGGGCGGGCGGCATGTTTGCTGCTGCCGGTGCAAGATCGACATACACCAGCGCCGAGCGATTTTGCGCATCGACGGTAGGTGCAATCATGCGTACCTTGCCTTTTACCTGCGTGCCATTGGCAGCCGTGACCAGCGCCGGCGTTCCCGTGGCAAGACGTCCGAGTTCGGTCGATGTCACTTCTGCCCGCCATTCCAGTCGGCCCTGGCGTATCAGGCGAAACAGCTCTGTGCCGGAAGCCAGCACCGCACCGACGGTTGCACTGCGCGCCGAGATGATGCCGTTGTCGGAAGCCAGCACCTGCGTTTGCGCAAGCCGGACTTCCTGTACTGCCAGCATGGCTTTTGCCGCTTCGGCGCGCGCCTTGGCGGTTTGTTCAGTGGTCAGGTATTGATTGATCTGCTGCGTACTCAATGCACCCGTGCTTTCCAGCGTGCGGGCGCGTTCTGCATTGTTCTTAGCATCAGCGGCATTGGCCTGGGCTTCCATCAGGTTGGCACGCGCCTGTGCCACATCGGCTTTAGTCGAGGCAGGTGAAAAAGTCGCCAGTACCTGGCCGCGGCGCACCACATCACCGACGTTGACGCGCACTTCAGTCAACTGCAAGCCGTTCGATTCGCTGCCGATAATCGCTTCCTGCCATGCAGTGATGCTGCCGTTGGCGACCAGCTTGATGGGCAAGCGCGCCTGCGATGGCTGCGCCGTCGTGACAGTCAGGGCCGGCTTGGGACCGATATCTTCTTTTTTCTTCGCGGTACCGGATTTTCCGGTCGCCAGCACAATGATGATCGCAGCCAGAATCACCAGCGCAATGACGGCAATGACGATTGTTTTTGTCTTGAAACGTTTCATGAGTCGATTCCGGTTATTGCTGTTATTAATCAGAGTCAAATTAAAGCCATGTCTGTCGTCAGGGTTGTGCCGCTATCGCCGGTGCAGAATCGGGATTGCTCCAGCCGCCGCCAGCCGCCCGATACAAGGCAATCCATGCCGCCATGCGCTCACGCTCGAGCGACGCTGCATTCAATTCAGCCGCCAGCCGCACGCGGCGCGATTCTTCCAGATCCACCAGATTGGCCAGGCCATTCTTGTACAGGCTTTCGGTACCGTTGAAAGAGGCGCGATACCCTTCGACTGCAACGCGTGCATCTTCACTGCGTTCGGCCGTGCTTCCCAGGTTGACCAGCGCTTCTTCGACTTCGCGCACTGCCTGCCGCACGCTGGCGCGATAACTGACCACCGCTGCTTCATAACGCGCCTGCGCCGCATCGACATCCGCTGCGCGCTTGCCGCCATCGAAAATCGGCAGGGACAGCGAGATCGGGCCTATCGACCAGGTTTGCAAATCGGTGCTCACGCCGGCAGTCTGGAAACGCGCCACACCGATCGAACCGCTCAGGCTCAGGCGTGGATAGCGTTGCGCCTGTGCGTTGCCGACTTCAGCACTGGCGGCAGCGACTTCGCGTTCCGCGATGAAAACGTCTGGCCTCTGGCTCAGGGTTTGCGCCGGCAGGCTGGTGATGGAAATCATCGCGGCGGGCGCAGCCTGCATTTCACTTTGCGCGATTCTGTTGCGTATGGTCGGTTCATCGATCGCCGTCAGTGCGACCAACGCCTTGATATCCAGTTCGCACAATGCACGCTGCTGGGTGGCGCGGCCATTACCTTCGGCGGCACTGGCACGCGCCAGCGCAGCCGTGGCCGGCGCCTGGAATCCTGCCTTCGCACTCAGATCCGACAGGCGGGATGTTTCTGCCCGTGAATCCGCATCACCGCGCGTGACGATCACCAGCTTGTTGCAGGTGCGCAAACTGTAATAGCGATTCGCGACCTCGGCAGCGACCGATACGCGGGCATCATGCCAGTTCGCCTGCGCACCTTGCAGCCGCGCCTGCGCAGCCCGGCTGGTGGCGCGATTGCCGCCAAACAGATCGGCTTCCCACGATGGCTGCAATGCGGCTTGCGTGGTGGTGCCCAAGGGTAGCGGCGCCTGCGTGTTGGTGCGGGTAGCACTTACGGTTGCATCCAGTTTCGGCAACAAGGCCGCTCCCGCTGACACGCTGGTCGCGCGCGATTGCTCTATGCGTGACATGGCGCTGGCAACAGTCGGACTGACGGCTTGCGCAGATTGAATCAGGTCCAGCAGTAGCGGATCGTTGTGTTGCTGCCACCATTGCGATAAATCGGTCAGCGTGCCGTGATGCGGCAAGCCGGCTGCGTTGGCGTCTGGGACAGATGTCTTGGGTAATGGCGCATACCATTGCGATGGTGGCGCAACCGACACTTTTTCCGGCGGCGCATTCAGGGCGCACGCACTCAACAAGAAAGGCAGGCTGGCGCAAAATGCGAGGTGCGTTTTTTTCATCATGATTTTTTTGCTTTTTTGGAAGGAACTGCCGGTGCTGCAGCGCCAGCCAGGGTCTGCCGGCGCGCAATTTCCATCGCGACCATCGCTACGCCAAAATCGACCAGACGCGTGGCCCATTGATCGACGGCCGCAGGAGTGTTGATCAACCTGGGACGAATCGCATCGATCACGTCGTGGCAAATGAAGAGTTGCAGCGCGAGGCCGGCCAGCGAGAACGCCAGCCTGTGCACATCATCATCCGCTTTCGATAAATTCAGGTGGCGCAGCAACACCGCGACCAAACCAGCGTGCGACGGCTTGATGTGGTTATCGATCTCTTCCATCCACAGGCCGGTCGGCTCGATCATTTCGCGGAAATGCATGCGCATGGCGAGCTGCACGACGTCGCCGTGTTTGAGCGGCGCGACAAAATCCTCGAAGAAGATACGTAATACATCGCGCAGGCTCAAGGTCGGATCTGACAGATCGACGCCCTGGCACGCAGTGCCCAGGGGTTCGCTGAAGACCACGCGGTACAAACCCGCCTTGTCGCCGAAATAATATTTGATAGCCGCAAGGTTGACGCCGGCCGCCTGCGCGATCTCGCGCGTGGAAGTCTTGGCAAAGCCCTTTTCGGCGAACAGCCGCAAGGCCGCCAGCAACAAACGGCTGCGCGCTTCAGCACCGTCGGAGCGCTGCTTGCGTGTGTCGCCGCTATCGTCAAGTGTGACAGCGGTAGTCGAATGGGGGGAAGACGGATTGGATTTGGCAGCAGGCTTCATGAGCGGTATTAGAGCACATAAATCAAACGTTTGATTTAATTAAATCATTTGATTATATTTCTCGAGTGCAAAAACCGGGCATCTAGCCTTCAAGCCTGTTTGTCTACAGGGTTAGGCAAAAAAGTCATCAGGAATGCCATCAGGGAGAAAATGCCTGCCAGCACCGCTGCAAAATCCGGTTCTATCAAAAACCAGGCGCTAGCAGCCAGCATCCCCAGACAAGACAGGGATTTAATTGTGTTAATCATGTACTGCTTCTCCTGAAACTGTATTGCATGCGCGGCGAAATTGCTTCTTTGCCGCAATCATTTTTCGACTCCACAATGTATAAGAGTTAAGCCATTTCCAACATAGGAATTCGTCCTGATTGCCTGTAGGACTAGGCCCACGCAAGCAGCTTGATGGGGCCCGCGCAATAAAAAACGCCAGCGATCTTTACAATCGCTGGCGTTTCGTTGGTAGCGCAGTTGCTGCGCGCTGTAATACTAGAAATCGAATTGCGCCGACAATTTGAAGACGCGCGGTGCACCCGGAATCAGGTAACCGCCGAATGCATTCGATGCATCGCCCCAGTAAAACTTGTCGAATACGTTGTCGATGCCGAAGCGGAAGGTCGTCTTGGTACCCGATACCTTGGTCTTGTACTGGGCGCCTACATTCAGCACATGGTAGCCATCGATGTCTTTTCTCAAGTCGCGGTTCGGCGCAAACAGCTTGCTGCTCGAATAAAGCCATGTTGCGTTCAGCTTCACTGCAGGCATTTGCGGCAATGCATAATCCATATAGATAGCTGATCTGTACTTGGGCACATTGCCTACGCGCTGGCCTTCTATCTTGCTGTCGCCGGTATCCTCGGTGGTCGCTTCCAGCGCCGTGATGCTGGCGCCTACCGTCAGGTTGCGCGTGGCTTTGCCCTGTGCCGAGAGCTCCAGGCCGCGATGGATCGCATCGCCGGCCACGCCGTAGGTATTGCCTGAATTGATGTATTCATTGGTGCGCTTGATATGGAACAAGGCTGCAGCAACGCTTACATCGCTGGAAATGTCTGCCTTGATACCGACTTCAAACTGCCTCGACTTGGTCGGATCCATCACCATGTCCGCGTTACTCGTGCCACCTGGCGCTTCACCGCCCGCCTCCAGCCCTTCCGCGTACGAACCATAGACCGACCAGTTCGGTTGCGGACTGAACACCAGCGCCGCGCTAGGCAAGACAAAGCCGTCATCGGTATGGCGGGTACGCGTGCCTGCCGCATTGAACTGATCGCGTTCCAGCTGTGTATAACGCAGGCCGGCGTGCAGCTTGAGTCTATCCGTCAGGCTCAGGATGTCTTGCGTAAAGAACGAGCGCTCGTCATCCTTGCGGCGCAAGCTGACGGGATTGGTAGGCCCCAGCGTGGCCGGCAAGACGACCGGATTGTAGATATTGCTGATCCCTTTGTACAAGTACAAATAGTCTGCAAAACTATCGCGGCGATTGGCGGTTGCGGCGCCGATAGTCAAGTCATGCTTGATCGCACCGGTAGCAAATTTGCCCTGCAACAAGGCCTGTGTGGACAGCACTGAACGCTTGTCGTTATCACGACGCAAGTCATAGACAGCGTAGTCGCCATTGGCGTTATAGCCGACAAATTTACTGGCGCAACCAGCCGGAGCAGCAGCCCCGCTTGTGATGTCGCCGCAACCGGATGACAAGGCCACCGCATCATCGCGCCGCAAGGTGAATTTATTCACCTGCAGGCTGGTGCGCCAGCTGTCGTTCAATTCATAATCGAATTTCATGCCGAGATTGTTGGTGTCATCGGTAACCGGCAAACTCCACGGCTGATTGTTCAACATCGTCTTGGCGCTGACATTGGTGGGTATGACGTTGCCAGGTCCCAGCAATTGATAGCCAGGCACCGTCAGCTGCGACTTGTGGTGATAATCGAAGTCGACTTGCAGCAAGGCCTTGGGACTCAGGCGCCAGTCGAATGCGCCGGCGAAAAATTCCCGGTCGCCGTTGGAGCCTTTGACATAGGATTTGATGTCGGCTGCTGCCGCATTGATGCGGTAACCGAAGCGCTTGTCGTCCGAGCGCCCGCCCAGATCGACCGCGCCGTACATCGTGCCGCGCTCGCTGGCTTCCAGCGTGACGGAACGCAAGGGCTCATCGGTCGGCCGCTTGGTCACATAGTTCAGGATGCCGCCGGCAGATGCAATACCGGACTGCAGGCCTGCGATACCCTTCAGGATTTCAAAGCGCTCCTTGTTTTCCATCGGGATCATCGAATGCGCGAGGATAGGCATGCCGTCCTTGCGGTAGCTGGAGCCGAAGTCGAGCACATAACCGCGCACCGCAAACATGTCGGCCAAACCAACTGCGTTATAGGAATTCTGCACGCTGGCATCGTAGATCACTGCATCTGTTGCGCTGCGTATGCTGCGGTCCTGCATCTGTTCATGCGTGATGACGCTGATCGAGGCTGGCACTTCGCGCAAGGGCGTGTCGGAAAAGCTGCCTACGCCGGCTAGGCCAGCGCTCGTCGCCGAGCCGGAAACCACGGTCACGGCGGGCAAGACATTGTCAGCCGTTTGCGCATGCGCAGAAGATGCAAAAACAAATGCCTGTGCAATCGCAAGGGCCAGCAGGGAATAACGGGGATGTGATGGGCTTGTCATTTTGTTCTATCGGTCGCTGTAGAAAACTGGCGCGAGCGTAGGAATGAACAAAGATAAAGCATGGACTTTGCGCTTCCCTACGCTGGCATTATCCAGGTCAGGTACGGAGGGTTTTATCTCACCCGAAGATGGTTAATCTTCAGGACCCCTAGCGTGCGGTCGGATACTAACATGAAAAAAGTAGGGCGCGTAACGGTCTTTTTATCGAAAATTGACGTGAATTTCGCCGATCTTAACCGGGGTCAATTGGCAAAAACGCAAGGAGAAGTGGCGCCGCATGCGCAACGCGCTGCCAGACGCAGGCGTCGGCCTATCTGGCAGGTGTGGGTATCAGTATATGAAAACGCGGACAGCAAAATTTACTTGCCGGCTTTTTTGGCCGCTTTGTCCGCTGCTTCTATTTCATTGCTGTTTTGATGGTCGATATGTGCATCGGCAGAATCCGGCGTGTGTTCAATGCGCGTAATGCCGGAAGAAACAGAAACAGGATCACTGGCCGGGAAGGTCATTTCGATCGCGATATCGAGCAAGTCTTCCTTGGCTTGCTCGGCTTCGGGGACGGCTGTCTCCGTCGGCGTTTCGGCCACCGGGTCACTGGCGGGGAAAGTATGCGCCAGCGCATCGTCGAGCATGCACTCTTCATGAGATACAGCGCAGGCGTCTGCCGCGTCGGCTGGCAGTTTTTTTTCTGCTTTTGAAGATTTGTCTTGCGTCATGACGAACTCCTTGCTTGCAGGACTTACCAGCATAGTCGCAAATGAAAACTTTTTCAGTGCGTTACTTCACATACCGTCGTGCGCTTGATGTCAGAGGGCAACCTTGCCGCGCGTCGCCTTGGTTTGCCCGCGTGCGGTTTTGGTATCGAGACGCTTGCGCTGCGAACCGTAAGTCGGCTTGGTGGCGCGCCGCGCCTTCGGCAAGATGGTCACGCCCAGGATCAATTCCTGCAAGCGCCGCAAGGCTTCTTCACGACTCTGTTCCTGGCTGCGGCCCTGTTGCGCCTTGATCACGACCACGCCATCCTTCGTGATGCGCTGGTCGCTCAATGCCAGCAGGCGCTCCTTCAGGTAATCCGGCAACGATGAAGCGGCGATATCGAAGCGCAAATGGATGGCCGTCGCCACCTTGTTCACATTTTGCCCGCCCGGCCCCTGCGCACGGATTGCAGTCAAATCGATTTCGCTATCATCGATAACGATCGTGTCGGTGATACGCATGCTTATTGATGACGCGCCGCTGGCATCAGCGCGCCCATCGCAAGCCGCCGTTTATCAAGCAGCTTGCATCATCGATCCGTATCAGGCGTCGGACCACAGCTTGCCGGCGGTTGCCCAGTTCTCACGTTTGACATCTTCTATGATGATGTCGACCGATTCAGCGCTGGCGCCCAGGGTGGCGACGGTCGCTTCGGTCACGGCTTTGACGAATGCGCGTTTCTGTTCGACCGTGCGGCCTTCGAATAGTTGGACGTTGATAGTAGGCATGGTTTTCCTTGTTTAAAAAATAGTAAATAAATCAGTTACGGTAAGTCGGCGACAGCGCATCCAGCTTGCGCAGCAAGGCCGGCCATTCGAGTATGCCTTCCGGTGCGCCGTCACCCAGCAATTCCTTGTAGGTTTTGGCGCAGATGGCAGGGGCGGGAATATTCAGGGGGCCGCCGCCGGATTGCGCCTTCAGCTGAAATGCACAAGCCTTGTCCAGCGTATCCATCAGCACATAGGCTTCGGCTATCGTGCGGCCGCTGATCAGCGTGCCGTGATTGCGCAACAGCATGGCGGGATAATCGCCCATGCGCTCTATCAGGCGCGTCTGTTCCAGCGGCGACAACGCGAGCCCTTCATAATCGTGATAACCGATCTGCTGGTAAAAGCGCAATGCATGTTGCGACAGGGGCAGCAAGCCGCCCTGCTGCATGCCGACTGCGACGCCGTTTTCATTATGCAGATGCATCACGCACATCGCATCCTTGCGCGCACTGTGCACCGCGCCATGAATCGCAAATCCGGTCACGTTCACGCGTGCCGTTTGATTGCCGATGATATTGCCCTGCAAATCGATCTTAACCAGGTTCGAGGCCGTGATTTCATCGAAGCGCAAGCCAAACGGATTGATCAAAAAGCGATCTTCTTCGCCGGGCACAGTCGCGGAAATATGCGTATAGATCAAGTCGTCCCAGTTTTTCAGTGCGCACAGGTGGTAGCAGGCGGCGAGGTCGAGACGTACCTGCCATTCGGCGGCGCTGATACCGGCCGGAGGCGCTTTGTTTGCTTGGGTATTCATAAAGCCTTGCATTGAAATTGGAATGCGCTTCGCACGTCAGCGTGCAAATGCAGACGCAAATTATAAAGTCATTAGCTACACGATGGCAGGCTTAAGCGCGCGCGATGCACGTCGCCGCATCAATTGATGGATAAAAAGTGTTTCCCGAAAAAGAAATGTCATGCCGGCAGAACGCCGACATGACCAACACTTTAGGCAGGAATCTGCGCGAAACGACCGCTATTGAAATCATCGATCGCCTGCATGATTTCTGCCTGGCTGTTCATCACGAACGGACCGTGACCAACGATTTCTTCATTGATAGGCTCACCGCTGAGCAGCAACACGACGGCATCGTTATTCGCCTCTATGGTTACCTTGCTGCCTGCACTATCGAGCAACACCATCTGCGCTTCACGGGCCACGTTGTCGCCATTGACCAGCACCGTGCCGTGCAACACGATCAATGCAGTATTCCAGCCATCTGGCAGCGAGAACTCGCTGACGCTGCCCTGCTTCAAGTTCATGTCCCACACCTGCATAGGCGTAAATGTGTGGGCCGGACCGGCGTGAGCCTCGTATTCGCCGGCGATGACGCGCAGGGTGCCGGCATCATCCGGCAATGCCACGACAGGAATATCGTTGCTGACGATGGCTTGATAAGCCGGCGGCGTCATCTTGTCGCTGGCAGGCAGATTGACCCACAGCTGTACCATCTCCAGTGCGCCGCCGGACTGCGTGAATGCGTCGGAATGGAATTCTTCATGCAAAATGCCGGCACCGGCCGTCATCCATTGCACATCACCCGGGCCTATCACGCCGCCGTTGCCGGTCGAATCGCGATGTGCGACCTCGCCCTGGTAGACGATAGTGACTGTCTCAAACCCGCGGTGCGGATGCGAGCCGACACCCGGCGGACGCCCGGATGCCGCGAATTCTGCCGGACCGGCGTAGTCGAGCAGCAGAAACGGGCTGAGCTGCTTGCCGTGGCTGTGATAAGAAAACAGTGAGCGCACCGGGAAGCCGTCACCGACCCAATGCGGGCGCGGAGCGCTGGCTATATTGATGACTTTTTTCATGAAACTCTTCCTTTCCGTAAGCATCCTATATGCGGTCTGAGCCGGCGTAAAACAAGGACAGGCCCCAGCCAGCGGCAGACTGCAAGGAAAATAAGGCTGCGCCGGATATTCCGCCAACGCACTGGCAACAACAAATCCCGTAAGGCTGCATAATAGTCAGTTCGCCATCTACATGACTTTATTGCAATACAGGTCAATAGCGAAAACAAATCGCAAATGTAAAGTAAATCAATTATACAAATAATTGATGCCCGCCTATTATGCGTACTCAGACCTCTTTTTTAACCCACTTAAAGGAAACGACATGTCCCTTATCAACACCCAAGTTCAGCCCTTCAAGGCCCAGGCCTTCCATAACGGCAAGTTCATCGAAGTTACAGAACAATCGTTGAAGGGCAAATGGTCGGTACTGATTTTCATGCCAGCCGCTTTCACCTTCAACTGCCCTACCGAAGTCGAAGATGCAGCCGACAGCTACGCTGAATTCCAGAAACTGGGCGCCGAAGTCTATATCGTCACAACCGACACCCACTTCTCGCACAAAGTCTGGCACGAAACATCGCCAGCAGTCGGCAAGGCAAAATTCCCATTGGTTGGCGATCCTACCCATGCCCTGACCAACGCATTCGGCGTGCACATCCCTGAAGCAGGTCTGGCATTGCGCGGCACCTTCGTCATCAATCCTGAAGGCGTGATCAAGACCATGGAAGTTCATGACAATGCAATCGCTCGTGATGTGTCGGAAACCCTGCGCAAGCTGAAGGCAGCGAAATATGTTGCTGAGCATCCAAACGAAGTCTGCCCGGCAAAATGGAAAGAAGGCGAAAAAACCATCGCTCCATCGCTGGATCTGGTCGGCAAGATCTAAGCAGTCGATGTAAGCAGCAATTGTTGTAGCGTTCGGGCCCGGTGTCGGGTCCGAACGTGCAAGACCTCTATCAAATTTAAAGAAAGCAGGGACCATCATGTTGGATGCCAATCTCAAAACCCAATTAAGCGCCTACTTGGAAAAGATCGTGCAACCGATCGAGATCGTCGCGTCACTCGATGGCAGCGACAAATCGCGCGAACTGCAGGAACTGCTGCAGGAAATCGTTACGCTGAGCGACAAGATCACCCTGGTCGAGCGCAGCGATGACGACGAACGCAAACCCTCCTTCGTCATTAAACGCCCAAATGAACACGCAGGCATACAGTTCGCCGCGATTCCGCTGGGCCACGAATTCACTTCACTGGTGCTGGCCTTGCTGCAAACCGGCGGCCACCCATTGAAACTCGAAGACTCGGTCATCGAACAGATCCGCAATCTGGACGGCGACTACACCTTCGAAACCTATATGTCTTTGTCCTGCCATAACTGCCCGGAAGTCGTGCAAGCCTTCAACGTGATGGCGCTGATCAATCCGCGCATCCGTGCCATCACTATCGATGGCGGTTTGTTCCAGGACGAAGTCAAGGAACGCGACATCATGGCCGTGCCGACGACCTTCATGAACGGACAACCGTTCGAGTCCGGTCGCGTCAGCATCGAACAGATACTCGCCAAGCTCGACACCGGCGGCAACAAGCGCAAGCAGGAAGAGCTCAGCGCCAAGGCACCCTACGATGTGTTGATCATAGGCGGCGGACCTGCAGGCGCAGCGGCAGCGATCTATGCAGCACGCAAAGGCATACGCACCGGCGTCGTGTCGGAACGCTTCGGCGGCCAGACGCTGGATACGCTGGCGATCGAAAACTTCGTCTCGGTGCAGGAAACCGACGGGCCGAAATTCGCCGTCGCGCTGGAACAGCATGTGCGCAGCTATGAAGTCGACATCATGAATGTGCAAATGGCTGCAGAGCTGGTGCCGGGCAAGCTGATCGAAATCAAACTGAAGGATGGCGGCTCGCTGAAAAGCAAGACCGTGATCCTCGCCACCGGCGCACGCTGGAGAACCATCAATGTGCCGGGCGAAGCAGAGTACCGCAACCACGGCGTAGCTTACTGCCCGCATTGCGACGGCCCGCTGTTCAAGGGCAAGCGCGTGGCGGTCATAGGCGGTGGCAACTCGGGTGTAGAAGCAGCGATAGACCTGGCCGGCATCGTCGGTCATGTGACGCTGATCGAATTCGGCGCAGAATTGCGTGCCGATGCAGTCTTGCAGCGCAAATTGCACAGCCTGGCCAATGTCACCGTGATCACCTCGGCGCAGACGACCGAAATCACCGGCGACGGCAAGAAGGTCAATGGCCTGGTCTACAAGGATCGCTCGTCGGAAGCGCTCAAGACGGTGGAACTGGAAGGCGTCTTCATCCAGATCGGCCTGGTGCCTAACACCGAATGGCTGAAGGGCACGGTTGCCTTGTCGCGTCACGGCGAAATCGAAATCGATGCGCGCGGCCAGACCTCGATCCCCGGCGTGTTCGCAGCCGGCGACGTGACCACGGTGCCGTACAAGCAAATCGTGATTGCAGTCGGCGAGGGTGCCAAGGCAGCGTTAAGCGCCTTCGATCATTTGATCCGCAACTCGGATACCGAGGTGGAAGAAGTTGCCGCCAAGGCGGAAGCCGTCACCGCATAAGTCATCCGCGTCAACAGGCAGTCGTACTAACAAAAAGCCGCAGCAATGCGGCTTTTTGCTTTGCTGGGTGTTACTACGCAAATAACCCTAAGCTTGCGCCATCCCCTTGATTTCAAAAGAGACCTGGAAATTCCGATGTTTCGATAGCCGCCATGCTAATATACGTTTCGTATACGTTTAATTACATTTCATATAAACAGGCATAGTATGGGAATCGTCAAAATCACTGAGCAGATGCATACCAATCTGCGCCTCACAAGCGGCGCAATGAGCCGCTCTATCAACTCGCAAGCCGAGCACTGGCTGCGCGTCGGCATGATGGCAGAGCTGAATCCTGGTCTTTGTTATAGCGACATCTGCCAAAAACTCATAGAGGCTGAACAGCAAGCTGGAGCATCGCCCCAGGAAATCACGCTGTCACTTGAGCAAGCATGATGGCCGCTCAAGTCGAAATCAAAACGCCTTCCGACATTGCGATGCTGCGGAAGTCCGGTGCATTGGCGGCACAGGTACTCAGCATGATTGCCGAACACGTCAGACCCGGCATCACGACCAATGAACTGGACCAGCTATGTCACGATTACATCGTGGATGTTCTTGATGCAGTGCCTATCAATATCGGCTATCACGGCTACCCCAAAACCATCTGTGCGTCGGTCAATCATGTGATCTGCCACGGCATACCTTCCGACAAGGCATTGAAGAATGGGGATATCGTCAATATCGACGTCGCATTGACGAAGGACGGATGGCATGGCGATACGAGCCGGATGTATTTTGTTGGGCAACCCAGCATCCTGGCCAAACGCCTGGTAAATACAACTTACGAAGCGATGCGCGCAGGAATCCTCGCCGTCAAGCCGGGGGCGACGTTAGGCGATATCGGGTATGCGATTCAATCGGTCGCGCACAAGGAAGGTTTCAGCGTGGTCCGCGAGTATTGTGGCCACGGCATAGGCAAGATCTACCACGAGGAACTGCAGGTGCTGCATTACGGTCAGCCGGGCGAAGGCCTGACGCTCCAAACGGGGATGGTATTCACGATTGAACCTATGATCAACGCGGGCAAACGGCATACAAAAGACATGCCGGATGGATGGACCGTCGTTACCAAGGACCACTCGCTGTCTGCGCAATGGGAGCACATGGTTGCGGTTACGGAAACAGGCTTTGAAGTTCTAACGCCGTGGCCTGATGGATACGGAGATTATTCACTGCTCGTCGCCTGATTCAAACAGCACACTGTCGCCCATGTCCGGTTTTGGCCGATGCATTAGCTACAGCTGCTCCATGTGCCCCTCAAATCCACACGTCCAAACAAAAAGCCGCAGCAATGCGGCTTTTTGCTTTGCGGGCCGGCTGCATTCAAAACCGGTATTCACCCACCACATATTTACTGAAGCTGAACTTGCTGCCGCCCGGCAGTACATCGGCCAGCTTCTTCGGATTGGCAGCCGAGATGAAGACATCGGCCATCTGATCCTTGCAACGGAATTTGGTCGCCGGGCTCAGGATGGAATTCGCCTTGAGCGTGATGTGGCGAAACGATTTGGTTTTTTCGCTGCAGATCAGGAAATGCCATTCCTGGCGGAAACCCGACAGCGGAATATGCAGCCACCAGCCTTCATCGCCGGCATACGGCACCACGGTCGACCATTGCGTATTGCGGTCATTGAGGGTGTTGGAACCTAGCGCCTTATTGACGCGCTGGATCGCTTCTATCTTGGTCATGATGCTCTTCTGGACAGTACAACGAGACGAACTCAGGTTGTGAAGTCAGCAGGGTAAATCAAAAGCCGCTGCCTTGCTTGCATTCCGGCGCGTGTGCATGCACAGGGATTTTTCTTTTTGCAAACATTTCCAGTGAATAATTCTTCGCTATGATAGTTGGCATATTTGCATGGCCTTAACCCCTTTCCTGCAGCACTTCCGTTCCAGACTATAAGCCGGCCCGACCGGATTTTCGGAGATACACATGTACCCTCGCCTGTTCGCCTTCCTGCTGATGCTGGCCGCCACCGCCAGCGCTACTGCCCGCATCATGATGCCGCCACCGCCCCGCTTGATGGCAAGCAGCGGCGCTGAAAAGCCGGTGCAATTGCAAAGCCTGCGCATCAGCGGCGAAATCAGCGGCGGCATGGCTGAAACCACCGTGCATATGGTGTTCTTCAACCCGAACCAGCGGCTGCTCGAAGGCGAGCTGCAATTCCCGCTGCTGGCCGGACAGCAAATCACTGCCTTTGCACTCGATATGGACGGCAAGCTGCGTCCTGCAGTGACTGTGGAAAAGGCCAAGGGCCGGCAAATATTTGAAGCGATAGAACGGCGCCGGGTCGATCCCGGTTTGCTCGAAGTCACCCAGGGCAACAACTTCAAGCTGCGCGTTTATCCGATTCCAGCGATGGGCACGCGCACAGTCGAGATCAAGTATGCCGAAGCGCTGGTGCGCGCGGGCGCGCGCTGGTCTTATCGCCTGCCACTGGCGTATGGCGAGCGCCTGCAGAATTTCGATCTCGCGCTGAAGGTAAATGGCAGCACGGCTGCGCCCAGGGTCAGCGGCGCACTGGGCGTCGTTTCCTTCCGCAAGCAGGGCGAGCAATACCAGGCGCATGTGGCGAAAAGCCGCTACGCGCCGAGCGGCATGCTGCACATAGAAATACCAGCCAACCCGCAGCCGCAAACCTATGTGCAGGAACACGATGGCAGCACTTACTTCGTGGCCGAGATACCCGTTTCAACTGCACGCGTAGCACGCGCGCTGCCCAAGACCGTCGGCCTGCTGTGGGATAGCTCGGGCTCCGGCGCGACCCGCGCACACGATGCCGAACTGGGCGAACTCGACGTTTACTTCAAGGCGCTCGGCAATGCCGAAGTGCGCCTGACGCGTTTGCGCGACCGTGCAGAAGCAGTCACAAGTTACCAGGTCAGTAACGGCAATTGGGCCGCCTTGCGCAAGGCGCTCGAAAGCACCGTCTATGACGGCGCCAGCGCGCTGGCAGACTGGCAGCCGCAAGCCGATGTCAATGAATACCTGCTCGTCAGCGATGGCTTGCTCAACTATGGCGCCAGCCGCTTCCCTGTGCTGGCTGCCGGGCAGCGCCTGTATGCACTCAACTCCTCGCTCACTGCCGATACCAGCCGCCTCGCTGCACTGGCGGAACGCAGCGGCGGCCAGCTGGTGCACATCCAGCGCGACCAGCCCGGTGCCGCCGCCCATGCCTTGCTCACCGAAGGTGCGCAGGTAAGCAGCATCAGCGCCACAGGCGCCACCGATGTGCTGCTGAGCGCCGCCGATCCGCAAGGCTTGCTGCGCGTCGCCGGCAAGTTCAGCAACAGCAGCGCACAGCTGAGGCTGAACTTGCTCGAGCAAGGCAAGCCCAGGGAAATAGCGCTGGCAATATCATCCAGCGCCGCAGCGCATCCGCTGGCCGCGCAGCTGTGGGCCGGCTACAAGCTGCATGCGCTGGAAGCCGACTTTGAAGCCAACCGCGCCGCCATCCGCCGGCTGGGCACGCAATTCAGCATGCCGACGCGCGAGACTTCTCTGATCGTGCTGGAGCGCCTGGAAGACTACCTGCGCTACGATGTCACGCCGCCAGCCGCCTACCTGGCAGCATACGAACAAATGAAAACGTTGCGCGGTGCGGAGTTGCAGCGCAAGCGGGTGCAGCACCTGGACCGCGTCGTGCGCGAATTCGAACAAAAGCGCGCGTGGTGGGAAAAAACCTATCCGAAAGACACGCCGCCCAAAGGCAGCCTGCAAGAACAACCCCGGCCTACCTCGATCGCACCAATGGTGATGGCGCCTGCTCCTACCGCGATCCTAGAAATGCGCAGCCCCTCAGACAACGGCGCGCAACGCGCAGCAAAGTCGGCCCCGGCATCAGCGCCGGTCGAGATCGGCATCGCCCTGAAGAAATGGACTTCGGATGCGCCCTACATCAGCCGCATGACAGCCGCCACTGCCGATACGATTTATCAAATCTATCTGGATGAAAAACCATCCTGGGCCAACAGCAGCGCCTTCTACCTCGATGCCGCAGACATGCTGCTCGACAAGGGGCAGCGCGACCTGGCCTTGCGCGTATTGTCCAACCTGGCCGAAATGGATCTGGAAAACCGCCACGTCTTGCGCATCCTCGGCTACCGCCTGCTGCAGGCTGGCGCGCCGGAGCTGGCGATACCCGTGTTTGAAAAAGTGCAGCTGCTGGCCGAGGAAGAACCACAATCCTTCCGCGACCTTGGGCTGGCGCACGCAGCAGCCGGACATCAGCAGCTGGCGATAGACCAGTTGAATGAAATCGTGCTGCGCCCATGGGATGACCGCTTTGCCGAAATCGAACTGATCGCACTGGCGGAATTGAATGCGATCATCGCCACTGCACCGTCATCCAGCGCACTCGACACCAGCCGCATCGATCCGCGCCTGTTGAAAAACATGCCGCTGGACTTGCGCGCAGTGCTGACCTGGGATGCCGACAATAGCGACATGGACCTGTGGGTAACCGATCCCAACGGTGAGAAGTGCTACTACGGACATCGCAATACTTACCAGGGTGGGCGCATGTCGCGCGACTTCACCGGCGGCTATGGCCCGGAAGAATTTTCACTGCGTGATGCGAAGCCGGGCAAGTACCGGATAGAAGCCACCTTCTTTGGCCACCGCCAGCAAATCGTCGCCGGCGCCACCACGCTGCAAGTAAAGCTGACCAGCGGTTTCGGCAGCGTGGGCGCGCAGGAACAGATGATTACGCTGCGCCTGAAAGGGCGCGGCGAGAAAGTGTTCGTCGGCGAGTTCGAGGTCAAGGCCAGGTGATGATGGCCAGCCACATTTTTTCTGGTGTGCGGGCGTGCTGGTCGCGCCAGCCGGCTGCACCACGCATCGCGCTGCGCGTCACCGATGAGCGCGGCGCCGTGCTGGCCGAGACCGACCATGCACAGCGCGACGATTACCGGCTGCGTGTAGAACTCGACAGCGGCGCGGTCATCGTCGACCTCTATCCGCATTACCTGGCCTTCATTGAAAATGGCGCCAGCGGCGAGTACCGCGCCAGCGATTTTGCCTGCCACACCTATGTCAAGCTCGGCCACTGCATCCAGGATAGATGCGCGCTGCAAATCCTGCTACAAGCCGCCACGCAAGGAGAAACGAAATGAAGACCATGCGCTTATTGCTGGCCGGGCTGACCCTGTCGGCCGCCATCACCGCAGCAGCAGAAGCTGCCGCACCTGCCACCCCGCCGCGCCTGGCCCTGTGGATCACCGATTCGATAGGCACGACCGACGCCAGTCTATGTGATCTGACGAGGTTCCCTGCCGTTGCGCCAGCATTGCCCACCACGCCACCGACGCTGACCGAGCGCGATGTCAGCGCGTGGCATCCGCAGCAGGGACGCTGGAGCCTGGACCCTGCCCGCTACGTCGGCTACGCTGCGGCGCAAAAGCTGCAGGATCACTGTTTCGTGCTGGCGATAGATGGCAAGTATGTCAGCAGCGGCGTGGCGCTGTCCTCATACTCGGAACGACTGACCGGCTTTACCACCCTCAGCATCACCACCCGGGACGACGCACTCGATTTGCAACTGCTCTCCAGCAACCACGGCAGATACATGCGCCTGATCCATGTCGAAGCCATCGATGCCGTGCTCGGACAGCGCCCTAACTGATTTCCTGAGGCCATCTCATGTACAAGACCATCCTGTTTTCCCTGCTGCTCGTACAAGCCGCCGTGGCCAGCGCCAGCGATGTCAGGGGCGAGGCAGACTTCCAGCGTTGCGCCGAACGGGCCAGCTCGCTCGAGGGAAAAATCGCCGAATACGAGCGCCGCAGCGGACTGTACTCGACCGGCTACTCAAGCTACAACGGCGCTGACATCAGGCGCGAAGAGAAAGAGCTGGAACGCACGATCAGCGCCTTCCATCGCGATTGCGAGCAGCCGGTTTTCAATATGCCCGAAGAAAAGATCCGCTCGTATTGCGCGCATCCGGCTTACCAAAGCCGCTGGTGTGACGCGCTCAGGCGGATGTAAACAAACTTTCCCGCAGACCAGCCAGGAATACGACCATGCCCGCAACCACGCCGCAACAACCACGCCACTGGCTGCGCCGCCTGCGCAACAGCGCCGGTATTGCGCTGCTCGCATTGCTGGCGCTGCTGATCGTCAGCATCGCGATCAACCGTGCCGATGAAGCGCTGGAACCTGCCACATTGGCATGGCTGAAGTATCCGTCGCCCACTGCAGCCGATGCGCAAAACGGCTACCTTGCATTGCTGGCGCTCGATGCCCGGGCGGCAGATCCGCTGGCCGCTGCCGCCGCCGTGCTGCACGAAGAACGTGCGATCTTTGTCGCCACACGCTCTTCACAACAACA